>JBDSYV010000216.1:0-3322 GCA_040110925.1 Ferruginibacter sp.
CCATGTTCTATTAGTTTTATTTACAAATAAAATTCAATCTACCTTCCAAATAGCTAATATAATGCCTAAATTTTAGTTAATCAACATATAAGTGTTGGTAAATCATTGATATACGTATTTGATTCTAGGTTTAGATTGAATGCAGTTGAATATTTAAGGTCAACAATTTCTCCCGATTATTCTTATGTATTGGCACATTTGATTTAATAATAAGAACATGCGAATTTTATTGATGCTTTTATTCTTCGGTTTTGATGCCGCAATTGCCCAGCAGATAGACACACTCAATTGAAAGAATAAAGAAGGTCTCCTAAACGTGCCTGTTGATACCACAGTTCCGGCGAGTCCTAAATATTAAACACTGATTAAGGAGGGCTCGCATTAGTTTTTCTTAAAAAATAAGTAAACCTTAATATCCCCTAACTGCATTTCTGCTTTAACAAAAACTTACACAACCCCTATTAATCTTTACTAACATTTTTTCTTCTCAATGATGAACGGCTGAAAAACCCGCATTCAACAACATTATGAAAAAACAATTTTTACTTATTGCCTTCCTGGCATTTTGCAGTATTTCTTTTGCACAATCAAAAACAACATTCGGTGTTAAAGCGGGTATTTCCTCTGCCGGCCTTAAAGGCGATGCAGCAAAGAGTTTAAACAACCTACTCGATTTTTCCAATGGCATGATTACCACAAGCAACCGGACTGGATTTTTTGCAGGCGGCTTTGCCGATATACCTTTAGGGGGAATTATTTCCCTTGAGCCGGGCTTTTATTATACACAGAAAGGTTACCAGATGAAAGGTGAATTAAATATAAAAGGTCTTGATTTTTTAGGTGCCAATGCCACTGCCAATCTTAACTCACAATACCTTGATATTCCATTGTTGCTCAAAGCAAATTTTGATGGGTTACAGGTATTTGTAGGGCCACAGGTTTCTTACCTATTGCAATCAGATCTAAAATTAAAAGCCGGTGTACTTGGTTTTAACCTGCTGAATAAAACACTTGATGCAACTTCACAATTTAATCGTTGGGATGCAGGTGTGACCGGAGGCCTGGGTTACCAGTTTAAAAACGGTCTGAATCTGACAGCATCTTACGATTATGGACTAATGAAAGCTGATGCGAACAAAAATATGGATGTATATAATCGGGGATTTAAACTTGGGCTGGGATTTCGTTTCTAATAAATAATATTTCAATATTCAAGTCATGTCCAGCATTTGCCCGGCATTTTTTTTAAAAAAAAGGGCCGGCATAGATATGCAGCCCGCTTTTAAAATCCAATATCCTATGAAAAACCAATGCGAATATATAGGCATAATTATCAATGCCAATAATAAATTATTGTAATGCGGCTTTCAGTTATTAAACGGTATGATAGAGGAAAAGGAAAGTTGTATCAATGCTGGTTATTTAGGTTGCAGCACCAATACGATATCTGACCAGTTACTTACTGCTGCGTTTTCACAAAGCTTTATCATAGATTCTACAATTAATTACAGCCGGCATCGTAATGTTGAATATGAGATTGGAATGGAAAAATAAAGTATTACAATTGGTAATCCTTTTAGGGCTTACCACCACCTTATTTTCATTTACTTCAAACCCTCCGGTGCCTCTATATGTATCCCCACTGGCTGCGTTTTCGGAAGAATGGAATGATAGTAAATATGCCATCTGCAATACTGCAGCTAATGTTGATTATTTAAATGAAGAAGAAAAATCTTTGATTCATATATTAAATCTTGCCCGTACCAATCCTGCCCTTTTTGCAAATACTGTAATTACCAAATATGTAAATACTACAGACAAAAAATACCTGCTTAAAAATAAATATTTAATATCATTATTCGCGACGATGAAGAATTTAAAAGCCACAGGAATACTAGAGCCAGATAAGAAATGTTTCACAAGTGCTTCATGCCATGCGGAAACATCAGGATTATCAGGTTATGTAGGGCATGATCGTGCAAACAATAAATGCGAAAAAAACAGTTATTATTTTGGGGAATGCTGTGACTATGGTCATGATAAAGCACTCGATATTTTAATGGCTTTGCTTATTGATGAAAATGTTTCATCACTGGGTCATCGCAAAATTTGCCTTGATCCTTCCTATAAAACTATAGGCGTTTCTATTCAGCCACATAAAATTTACCGCCATAATGCTGTACTTGATTTTGCGTATTAACATTTCAGCCTTTACTTAAGGTTTATAAAGGGAGGTTAAAGCAAAATGGAGGAATTTTCTGAATTATTCAAGCGAAGAAAGTTTCTTCTCCATACCGAATAAAAAGACGCCCGGAATCTGAACTCCAGGCGTCATTTTTATATTGCAAATATTATTTTTTTGCCGGAAAATGCTGAATTTTTTCGTCCAGTTCCACAATCTTACCATTTACCATTTTTGCATCATCAATAACAGAAAGTGAATCTGTTTTGCCTGCTTTATCTGTCATGATTTGCTTGTACCACAACGTAACATATTCATCTTTTTTATCTTTTGAAATAACAGATTCCCAATCTCCCATTTTTATTGTTATGCTACTGAAATTAGCCCTGTCTTTTGTAAAAAAATTTCGAAGGCTATCATGACTGAGCTTACCATGGTAATAATCTAACCTCACATCAATGCTATCTCCAAAGCCAGCCATAGCACCCTCAATATCGCCAGCCGCAAAGGCTTTTAAAGAATTCATAACCGTAATGGTATGCTGTTTATCTCCTGGTTGCCAGTCCTTGTAAGGCTGATCCAACGTATAAGGATAAACCAGTTCATCTGTAGAAGCTGTAGAAGCCATTTTAGTTGAATCGCCTGTAGATACATCGGTTTTTTCGGATTTGTCATTACAGCCAAAGAAAAATAAAGACAAGAGGGAATAAAAAAACAATTTTTTCATGAAATTTAGTTTTATGGTAAAAAAATAAAAGACGAATAATTGAAATCTTCAGAGGATAAAAGAAAAATTGCTAATGGCAAAATACATTAGCCCAGCCAAAATAGAAAATTAAAGCTTAGGCTGCAAGTATTCAAAAAAATATTTAAAAATAAATCAGTGGCGTGTTACATATTCCGCCTGTATTGCCCTCCAACACTGTATAAAGCATTAGTTATTTGTCCAAGCGAGCAATATTTCACAGTCTCCATCAGTTCTTCAAAAAGATTTTCATTATTGATAGCAACTTGTTGAAGCTGTTTAAGCATGGCTTCGCTTTTACCGGCATGGCGCTGTTTAAACGCATCAAGCGTTTTGATTTGCTGTTCTTTTTCTTCAGTAGTGCTGCGGATAACTTCTGTAGGTAAAATGGTGGG
>JBDSYV010000217.1:0-3560 GCA_040110925.1 Ferruginibacter sp.
GCATGTAATCTTGCTAGCGTAAACCTTCGCAAATTTTTTGATGAATCGGATAATTCATTTGATGTTGCAGGCTTTGAACATACTTGCCGCCTGTGGACAGTAGTACTGGAAATTTCTGTGCTGATGGCCCAGTTCCCTTCAAAAGAAGTTGCACAGCTTTCTTATGATTACAGAACGCTTGGATTAGGATACGCCAATCTTGGCAGCATGCTGATGGTAAGTGGTATTGCTTACGATAGCGAAGAAGCAAGAGGCATTGCGGGAGCAATTA
This sequence comes from Ferruginibacter sp., assembly GCA_040110925.1. Taxonomy (GTDB): domain Bacteria; phylum Bacteroidota; class Bacteroidia; order Chitinophagales; family Chitinophagaceae; genus Ferruginibacter. The sequence continues at coordinate 272 of JBDSYV010000217.1, forward strand.
CAGCAATCATGACAGGTGTATCCTATTCAACTTCAGCAGAGATGGCAGGCTTCCTGGGCGCCTTTAATAAATATGAATTGAACAAAGAGCATATGCTGAAGGTAATGCGCAATCACCGTGCAGCTGCTTATGATGCCATGGATGCATACGAAGGCATTGAAATAAAACCTCAAGGTATTAATGCAAAATATTGTCCTGATTATTTATTGACAGCGGCAACAAAAGCCTGGGATACCGCTGTACAGATGGGCGAAAAATATGGCTACCGCAATGCACAGACAACAGTAATTGCACCAACCGGCACCATTGGTCTTGTAATGGATTGTGATACGACAGGCGTAGAACCAGACTTTGCTTTAGTGAAATTTAAAAAACTTAGTGGTGGTGGTTATTTCAAAATCATCAACCAGAGTGTGCCGCAGGCATTGCGTAATTTAAAGTATGATGAAAAGCAGATAGAGGAAATAGTAAATTATGCAAAAGGCCATGCTACACTAAAAGCTGCTCCGCATATCAACGAAATCAGTTTGAGTGAAAAAGGATTTTTGCCTGTAGAAATAGAAAGGCTGAATGCAGCCATGGGCAGTGCTTTTGAAATAGGGTTTGTATTTAATGTTTATACACTTGGAGAAGCTTGCCTGGAAAGACTTGGATTCAAATCGGAGCAATATCATGATTTTGGATGGAATCTTTTGGAGGCGATTGGATTTACAGATGAGCAGATAGAAGAGGCCAATACCTTTATATGTGGTACAATGACGGTAGAAGGTGCACCATATCTTAAAGACGAGCATCTTTCTGTTTTTGACTGCGCCAATAAGTGCGGACAAATTGGAGAACGTTTCATACATGCACACGGACATATCCGGATGATGGCAGCAGCGCAACCATTCCTAAGTGGTGCAATCAGTAAAACCATCAACCTGCCTAATGAGGCTAATATGGAAGAGATAGCCGACTCTTATCGCTTGAGCTGGGAGCTGGGTCTTAAAGCCTGTGCACTTTATCGTGATGGTAGCAAGCTTAGTCAGCCATTGAGCAATAAATCGGATAAAAAGAAAAAGGTAGATGAAGTTGAATCATATGAAGCAGAATCAACCGTGGAAGCGCCTTCTGCATTAGTAGATATGGCAAAGCTTACCATTGAAGAGTTGCTGGAAGAAATGAACAAACGTGTACAGAATAGTGCCGATACTTCCCTGAAACGTCAACTGGCAATGATAGTGGAACGCAGAGCACTTCCCGCAAAACGCCGTGGCTATACCCAGAAAGCTAAAATTAACGGGCAAACTTTATTTCTCCGCACAGGCGAATACAGTGATGGTACACTAGGAGAAATATTTATTGATATGGCTAAGGAAGGTGCTACTGTTCGTAGTATGCTTAACTGCTTTGCCATAGCCATTTCCATCGGCCTGCAATATGGTGTGCCGCTTGAAGAGTATGTGGAAAAATTTGTGTTCACCCGCTTTGAACCATGCGGTATGGTTGATCACCCGAATATAAAAACAACAACTTCTATTATTGATTTTATGTTCCGTGCACTTGCTTATGAATATTTAGGAAGAACAGACCTTGTGCATGTGCTGGACAAGCCGGAAGTGCAGAATCTTGGTAATGAAGTTTGGGACGAGGCTACACCTACAATAGGAGACAGAAAACAGGAATTGAGTGAAGTAAGGGTGCTGGGTAATCCGCTGAGAACATCTGGTATTCCACAAACTGCTGCCCGGCCAACACATAGCATGGATGGAGTAAATGCAGCGGCAAAAAATATGCAGGGTGATGCACCGGCTTGTAACGTGTGTGGGCATATAACAGTGAGAAGCGGAACATGTTACAAATGTTTGAACTGTGGTAATAGTTTGGGATGTAGTTAAAGCCCCTCTAAATCTCCCCAAAGGGGAGCCTTACGAAGTATTTAAAGTTTGAAGTTTATTTTATGAATTTGATGATGGGTTAGATAATTTAGGGTTTTGGTTTAAGAGCCACCGGTTTTATAACTGGTGGTTCTTTTTTTTACTTTGTTTTAGCATAAATGGCAACGTCGTTGTGTTTTTTTAATTTCGATATATTGGAACTCCTTGTGCCGCATATCTTTGAGCATCGTTTTCTTAGTATAAAATTTATAAGCATTTATGAAGGTTGTTATTCAGCGTGTTTCATCAGCATCGGTAACTATAAATAAAAAAATAAAAGCGGCCATACAACAAGGGTTGCTTGTACTTGTAGGTATTGAAGATACCGATGATGAAAATGATATTTTATGGCTAAGCAATAAAATACTAAACCTCAGAATATTTGATGATGAGCAAAAAGTGCCTAACCTTTCAGTAAATGAAATTGATGGAGAAATTTTGTTGATAAGCCAGTTTACTTTACAAGCTTCTATCAAAAAAGGTAACAGGCCTTCGTACACTAAGGCCGCAAAACCGGTAGTGGCCATCCCTGTTTACGAAAAATTTATTGAGCAATTAGAAAACGATTTGCAGAAAAAAATAGGGACAGGCTTATTTGGAGCAGATATGCAAGTAAGCCTGGTCAATGATGGGCCGGTGACGATTTTGATGGATTCAAAAAACAAAGAGTGATACCACTAAATAAGGCAAATTGTGCGAATTGTTTTTTTAGGAGATGAAATTGGTAAAAATAAATTCAAGTAATTTGATAAAATTCGTGTAATTACTTATTATAAAAAATTTATGACAATAGAGCAAGCACAACAAGATGTAGATGATTGGATTAAAACCACTGGGGTTCGTTATTTCAGCGAGTTGACTAACTTGGGGATACTCATGGAAGAAGTGGGAGAGTTATCAAGATTAATGGTACGTAAGTATGGTGAGCAATCTTTTAAAGAATCCGATAAAGGAAGAGAATTGTCGGATGAAATGGCAGATGTATTTTGGGTAATTATTTGTCTTGCCAATCAAACAGGCGTAAATCTTACGGAAGCCCTGGAAAAGAATTTTCAGAAAAAAAATTCAAGAGATGCCTCCCGGCATACGAGTAACGAAAAACTACAATAAATAAATACCCTGAATTGGGTATTGCCCCGTTTTCTTCACTGGCTTAATTTTGATTACAAGCAGAAATAAGAGTTTTTCCTGGCGATACAATTTACCCTGGCCACAATTTACATGATTTGCAGGGTTCTATATTATACATCCAATGGAAACGAAATACAGGGTTTTTCTTTTTAATATTTTACCCGCAAAAACCCTAAGTGGTGATTTAAATTCAGAGGACGGCTTCGGAAACGAAGCCGTTTTTTTAATGCAAGACCAGA
>JBDSYV010000218.1:0-4421 GCA_040110925.1 Ferruginibacter sp.
GTTATATATTGAAACCATTGCTGAATAAATAATTTCTGCATCAGCGAACCACCACTTCTTTAATCACTTTATCGCCAAGTGCTTCATTCACACGTTCTATTATTTTTTCTTTCTGGTAAAGCAATTCGTTTTTAAGCGGTGCTACAGTAGTGGTAACAAAAAGTGTACTACCAATGATCTGTATTTTGTCAGTATATTTTGAAACAGTTTTTCCCATTATTGTTTCCCATACTTCTTCTATCTGCATGGCTTGTATGCCTTGCTTCAGCTTGCTGTTTTTAAGAAACTGCTGCATAGCCTCCTGTAATGACATTTCACCCATGTTGTAAAGTTACTAAGTTGTGGATGTTTTAAAGTTCTGTTAACTGGAAAGAAATATTTAGGGATGAAAATATTTTCCTCAGCCGTTCTGAATTGGTATCCGTGATAAACACCTGTCCGACATTTTGTTTGCATACCCAATGCAAAAGATTTTCAATTCTTTCATTATCTAGTTTTTCAAACACATCATCAAGCAACAGTAGAGGAGCAAAGCCTTTTACCTCCTTTATCATTTCGTATTCAGCAAGCTTTAAGGCAAAGAGTAAACTTTTTCGCTGGCCTTGTGATGCAATGTTTTTAAACAACAGTCCATTCATCTTTAGCTCAATATCATCCCTGTGAATACCAGCCGTAGTGCGTTGCAGCATTTTGTCTTTGGCCCTGTTTTGCAGCAACAGCTTTTCAATAGGCCATGCGGTCAATTGCGATTCATAGCTGAGACTTATTTCATCATCCTTACCGGATATAACCTTGTAAAATTCCTTCACGGAATGTATAAGACGGGGCAGTAATTCTGTTCGTTTTTTAAATACATAGTGGGCAGGTATGCAAAGTTGTTCATCAAGTATTTCAAGTAATGCTTCATCGCCCTGCCCGGGTTCAGCAAACCTTTTCAAAAGGCTGTTTCTTTGTAGCAATACTTTATTGTATATCATTAATTGTTGCAGGTACTCAGCATCAGTCTGGCAAAGCGTAGCATCAATATATTTCCTCCGGCCCTCACTGCTGCCCGTAATTATTTCTATATCATCTGGGGCAATCATAACAGCCGGCAGCAAGCCAATATGTTTTGAATATTTAATGTATGGAACATCATTAAGCGAAAACTCTTTTTTATAAGCACCACGGTTTATGCAAATTACTTTTAGTTCCTGTTCAGTATGTTCAAACCCAGCCTCAAGTCTAAAGCCATCTTTGTCCATATTTATATTCAATGCATCTATACTGCTGAAATAGCTTTTGGTAAAACAACAATAATAAATAGCATCAAGCAAGTTGGTTTTGCCTTTACCATTGAGCCCTGAAATACCAATGACATTTTCACTAAAATCAAAAGAAGTAAAATCGTAGTTCTTAAAATGAGTGAGCGATATTTTTTTAAGCCTTAGCATTGAAGACGTGCAAGATAATGGAAATTGGAAATCTTATGTTTTCAACGCCGTAAATAGTGTTACTAATAGTTTTGGACGATTGATTTGAATTTCTGTAGTATAGTTTTGAAGGCATAACTTAAAGTTGAAAGGAGTACGCCGGGTATAACTATAAGGTTATTCACGATTTATTTTCCTCTGAATTTTGAAATAGAATTATTTTTTCTAATTCTATTTTACCTTTTTATGCTGTACCAGGTTTACCCCCAAACTCAACCTGAAGTTAACCGGCTCACCCGGTGTATATCTCCATTCATCTGCATTGGTACTGAAATAACCAAGGGTTGCATAATTAATGTTGGTGATATTGTAAATATTCAAACTGATATTGAATTTTTCGTTGTTGTAACCCAGTGCTGCATCTAATAAATTGTAAGTAGGTAAAAATTTAGTTTTATCAGGATTGTCAGTTGATGCTCCGCTTCTTTTACCCATATACTGATACCCCATTGCAAATGACACACCTTTTAGTTTGCCCTTCTGTAATTTGTATTTCATCCATAGATTACCAGAATGATCAGGTGTTCCAAAGTTTTTCAGGCCTACAAGATTAGCATCATTGTCTTTGGTAATTTTTGCATCGGCGTATTCATAGTTTGCATTTACAGTCAGTGCTGCTGTGATGTTACCATTTAAATCAAAATCAACTCCATTACTTATTGCCTGTCCGTTTTGAATGTAATACCCCAGATGCAAAGGATCAGATGTTATAATATTATTCTTGACAATATGAAACAGGGAAAAATTCAATCCAAGTTTTTTATTAAAGAAAAAACTTTTCATCCCTGCTTCTAAATTATGGCCCGTAAGCGGTTTAAACCGTTTATGTTCAAAATTGGGTGCAGTCTGCTCCAGGTAGCATTTATCATACAAGGCATAAACCGATATATCATCTGTGAATAACCAGGTTAAACCTGCACGAGGAGTAAAGACGTTTTTCCTGGTTTTTTTTTGATAATCGGGCACATCTGAATTTGGCACGTCAATCAAAATATTGGTGAAACGTCCGGCCAGTGTTACTATTAGTTTCTCTGCAATTTTTATATTATCCTGTGCATAAAAAGCTAAGGATTTAACAGCCAGATTAAAAGTGTCGCTAATTTGAAAATTCTTTAATGAATCGGGATTGATATGATAATCAGGTTTAGGAAGGTATAATCCGAATTTTTTTTCGCCCCATGTACTGCCGTATGGATCTGTTACATTCCAATTAGTATAATCAGGTCCGAACAAAACCTTGTGTTCAATCTTTTTACCGGTGTAAAATTTTCCATCAATAAATCCCATAGCTACCCTGGAAAAATTGCGAATGTCATCAAAATTAACGTACCTGTATAAGGTATCGTTAGATACAGGAAAATCATTTGTTGACACCTGGTAACTATTCCATTTACCATACACATATGCAAGCTGTACATTTAAATGCCAGTAATCGTTGAAATTATGTTTAAACTGGATGCGGTAATAATTATCGGCAACAATTAACCGGCTTGTTTTATCATCGGCTACTGCAAAATTTTGAGGAAGTGAAAATAATTTTCCATTTACAGAAGGCAACCCATCATTATTTCCTAATGTTCGTCCCCACATATAATTATATTCTGCAGTTACAGATGTCTTTGTATTGAAGTCGTACTTTATAACAGGACAGATATAATACCTGAGCGCTTTGCCAAATTGAAATGCTCTATCCTGGTTATGAATACCAGCATTAAAACGGTAATATAATTTTCCACTCTTACTTAAGGCTCCTCCAAAGTCCCCTGTCAACCGCATCAAATTATAACTACCAAAACCTGCATTGATAACACTTACGAGTTCTTTAACCGGTTGTTTGGTTACACTATTTACTACACCGCCGGCATCAGAGGCGTTGCTCATAAAACCCGCAGGCCCTTTTATAAACTCTATTTTTTCCAGCATGGCTGCATCTTCCTGCTGGTTCCACCAATAGCCACCAATGCCATTTCGGTATAAACTCCAGTGTGATATAGCTGTCCCCCGCACTATCAATGAATAATCATTCAATCCGCCGTAGGTCTTTTGTACGCCGCTTACTGTCCGTATGGCTTCAGTCATTGATATCAAACCCTGGTCAGCCATTAATTGATTTGAGACAACTGCTATATTTTGTGGTACTTCAATCAGCGAAAGATTTAGCCGGAGTGATTCTGATGTTTTCGTCTCTACATATTTTGCATTCAGCCTTGCCCTTACAATTACTTCTTTTAGCTGGGCATCTGTCTGGTGAAGCTGTATATTAATAAGAGTCGTTTCGTTTTCTTTTACTTCAACTGTTATTTCACTTTCAGAATAGTCTAATAATGAAACAAGAAGAATATAATTTCCGGGTTTTAGTTTTTTGATCTCAAAATTTCCATTGTTGTCTGTGATAGTACCCTTTCCTGTATTTTTTATCGTTACACTCACATAGGCAGCAGGTTGCCCGTCTGCAGTAGATATGGTTCCACTTATAATTCCATATCCAGTAAATTCATTACCGTTAGCAAAAACAATAAATGGAGAGACCAGTAAAATAAAATGAATAAGCAGCTTCATTAAACCTATTTTGGTAATTTGCCCTCTTAAAGTTACACTATTTTTCCTTTAATTGCTTTCACCACTGCTTCTGATTTGGAATGCACCTGCAGTTTTTTGTAAATATTTTTAATATGCCCGCTTACGGTATCAATACTGATAAAATAAGTAGCAGCAATCATTTTATAACTCATTCCTTCCACCAGTGATTTCAGAATTTCCTTTTCACGGCCAGTAAGATCAAAAGAATCATTTGTTGATGATGAATTCTTTTTAAACATTTTCAATACTTTACTGGCAACGCTGGGAGTCATCGGCGCACCACCATCATAAATTTCTCTGATAGCCGAAAGAATGAGCGCCGGTGCTGTATTTTTCAGGATATAGCCTTCAGCACCGTTACAAATGGAA
>JBDSYV010000219.1:0-27205 GCA_040110925.1 Ferruginibacter sp.
TCAACACGACCAGGTAGTACCTTACAGGCATTCAAAGCTAACCAAGAAGGAACAGGTAGCTGGTATGTTTGATGATATTGCAGGCCGCTATGATTTTTTAAACAGGTTTCTTAGTGCAGGCATTGACTTAAGGTGGAGGAAAAAAGCACTTGCATATTTAAAAAACCTTCAGCCAAAAAAAATACTGGATGTAGCTACAGGTACAGCGGATGTAGCTATAATGGCCGTTGACATTCTTCAACCAGAAAAAATAACAGGCATTGATATCAGCGATGGAATGCTGGACGTTGGCCGGAACAAAATCATTAAACTCAATCTTCAGCATCGTATAGAATTGTTAAATGGAGATAGTGAAACAATAAATTTTGAAAGCAATTCGTTTGACGCTGTAACGGTGGCTTTTGGTGTAAGAAATTTTCAGAACCTTGAAAAAGGCTTATCTGAAATTTTCAGAGTACTAAGGCCAGGTGGAAGGCTGGTAATTCTTGAATTCAGTAAGCCCACTGTACCCGTGATCAGTTCCTTTTATAATTTTTATATGAAAACGGTTACACCTTTCCTTGGGAAACTGTTTTCGAAAAACCGCTGCGCATACCAATATCTCGACGAATCAATTAAGGCTTTTCCGGAAGGAAAAAATTTTTTACAGATCCTGGATAAACTGGGATACATCCATACACAATACAAACCACTGAGCTTAGGAATATGCAGTATTTATTGCGCAGACAAATAAATGTATTTTTAGCTATGGCTTTATTTTTTCCTGTGCTTGCCCTGGCGCAAAGGGAAGAAATGAACCAACCTGAGCATGATGATAAGTCCATACACTTTGGAATAAATGTAGGGGCTAACAGGTCGCATTATAATTTCTCTCACCATCCCCGTTTTATGCAGTATGATAGTGTGATGGTAGTAGAAAGCATCAATAGTACTGGTATAAATCTTGCCTGGCTGGTTAACTTCAGGCTGGGAGAACATTTTGATCTTCGTACGTATCCGCTGAACCTGGTGTTTACAGAAAAAGCTTTTCAATATAATTTGAAATATCCCGACAGGCCAGGTGGAGAAGACAGTGTTACTTTGAAAAAAATTCAGGGTATAACCTTGTCTCTGCCTGTACAAATTAAATTCAGTAGCGATCGTATTTATAATTTTAAAGTTTATATGATGGCAGGGGGAAAAGTGGAATATGATTTTGCTGCAAGCGCAGGCGATAAAAAAGCAGAAAACCTTGTTAAACTAACTAAACTCGATTATGGCATAGAAGCTGGTATTGGTTTCCACTTTTACTTTCCTGTATTCGTACTTACACCCGAAATTAAGATGGGCTGGGGACTAAAAAATGTTCATAGCCGTGATAGTAACCTTAAATTTTCAAATGTAATTGACCAGGTAAATGCCCGCTCTGTTACATTTTCACTAACGGTAGAGTAAGCTCTTTTATTATTATTAACTATTATTGTCTGATGGAAATTCCTGCGATTGAATCACTTTCCGTTAAAGACCACAAAGTATTATATAGTGGATCATTATTATTTTTTCGTTGTTTACTTTGTATTCATAGTTTCTTTGTGTGAAACTTTTTGGGTATGGCTAAAAATCATAATTCCTCTTAAACATATTCAATCTTATGCCTGCAGTAACAAGTGTGGTATTGCTCTGCCCGGGCACATTTTCAATTTTATATAACCTGTGTTGAAGCGACACATCTAAAAATAAATTTTCTCTCAGTTCGTAAGACACCTGCAAATAGCCATTAAAACATTTGGCTTTGCTGCCACTGCCTACTTTAAATCCATTTTCGGCTGTTCTGGTACGGTAGTCTTCAAAAATATTTCCGCCAAAATTTTTACCGGCACTGTCAAGGCCTTTGTAATAATAAATAGCACGGCTATATATCGACCATTTAGGAGCCGGCTGGTAATTGATAATACCAATAAACTCCTGGAAGTTAGCCCCCAGCGGATGTGCCAGCGGTTGATTATAATGTGTGTAGTTGGCAATTGTATCATAATGAGAATAAGTAAATGGCCTTACCCTGTTGATCTCTCCCTGCAGGTCAAGGTTGCGTACACCAAAAGCATCTACATATTTTACGCCTGCCTGAATGCCAAATTTATTAGCCCAGCTTGTTGGGTTATTTTTAATATCCCCCAGCCTGAATTCATCCAGCAAAAACTGCCCGTATAATTGAATACGATGTGCCAGGTTGGCTTTAAAATCAATACCCGCAAGTGCATTGTCAGGACTGCCCACAGTACCTTCAATATGCCTGTAAAAAATAATGGGGTTCAGGTATTGAAAATCAAAATGATTTTTTCTGCCAAAAACAATACCCTCAAATAAACCAATATTTAGCCATTTGGTTACGTTCACACTCAGGTGATGCATGGCAGCATATTTTCTATCTAATAAAGAGTCGCCTTTTTTATGAAACTGTGGCATCAGTTCCATAAAAATATTCTGGTAATTCAATTTCCATATCCTGGTATTTATTTTGGCAAAAAGATAGCTATTACCCCAGTCGCTCAGGAACAGGCTGCGGTAACCGTTGCCAATAAAATTCTTATCATAGCCAAGCTGGAAATCAATAAACTTTGCGGCATTAAATGTAAAATATCCCCTGCCATCAAAATAATCTACGCCCGTTTTTTTGAATGGCTTGTAAAAGCCTACGCCAGGCACAGCATCCAGGGTTTTTACTTCCTGCTGAAAAAATCTTGGTCCCCGCTCCTGGTTATCGGTTATGAAACTGGAAAAACCAACTTTCTTTGCTATCATACCCCGCAGAGTTACTCCCCTGCTGTTTAAAAATATACCTTCATCATAACCTGGTTCCACGGCCTGGTGTATCTGCAATACAGGATTTACCGCAAGAAAAAAATTAGGTGTATTCACTTCTATCATGTTTGCCTTGGTTTTGTAAAAAGCACCAAGCAAGGGTTTTTTACTCATAAAATCTTCACGGGGAGTTGTCACCCATTCGCTGTTGTTCATAAGCAGGCTTCGCAGGTTATATTCATCCACGGGAGTCAGGTCAAGATCGGTCCATTCTTTATGCATATCTACTCCAGTAGAATCCCGGTAACCCATCCGGGCACTATCCAGGAACTCTACTTCCTGCACAATGAATTTGCGGTTAAAAGGCTTTAGTGTAGAAAAATTTAAATCAGTGTTTTTCTGTTGTTTTATTTCAATACGCTCAAGAAAATGATATTCCTTAGCACCCTGGTTCAGGTAAGTGGATTGTGCAGTAGTGGTAAAAGGGGCAATAAAAACAAGCAGTTTGAAAAAGCTTTTGATAATTTGCATTGACATTTTTTTAAGTCTTACATTCAAGATATGCAAAAATATCTCTTTAAGAATATACAAGTGGTAAATGAGGGAAAAATAATAAACCTCGATGTATTAGTGCATGGCGAACGTATAGAAAAAATTGATGCTGCTATTCAAACTAGCGGGGCGGTTAGAGAAATAAACGGGGAAGAAAAATTTCTTATGCCAGGTGCTATTGATGACCAGGTACATTTCAGAGAGCCAGGGCTCACTCATAAAGCAGACATTTTTACAGAAAGCAGGGCCGCTGTTGCCGGTGGCGTTACCAGCTTTATGGAAATGCCAAATACCATCCCCAATGCGCTCACACAGGATTTGCTGGAGGAAAAATATAAAATTGCGGAACGTACATCGCTGGCAAACTATTCTTTTTTCATGGGTGTGAGCAATAATAATGCAGATGAAGTCTTAAAAACCAATCAATACAAAAACAAGATCTGCGGTATTAAAATTTTTATGGGCAGCAGCACCGGCAATATGCTCGTTGACAATTATGTTACACTGAATAAAATTTTCAGTGAATCGGAAATGCTTATTGCTATGCATTGCGAAGATGAACATATTATTAAAAAAAACTATGAACGAATAAAAGCATTAAAACCGGAACTTTCCCCGGCCGATCACCCACTGGTAAGAAATGAAGATGCTTGTTATGCCTCTACACTTAATGCCATACAACTGGCCACAAAATATAATAGCCGGCTGCATGTTTTGCACATCAGTACAGAAAAAGAACTGCAACTATTTGGTAACATGATGCCATTGAAAGAAAAAAAGATCACGGCAGAAGTATGTGTGCATCACCTTCATTTTACAGCAGATGATTATGCGACCCTGGGGTATAAAATAAAATGCAATCCTGCTATTAAAGCACCATACAATAAGCAAGCCTTATGGAAAGGGTTGCTTGATGACAGGCTGGATGTGATCGCTACAGATCATGCACCTCACCTTTTATCAGAAAAGGAACCACCTTACGAACATGCACATGCAGGATTGCCGCTGGTACAGCATCCTATACTGCTTATGTTGTATTATCATAGCCTTGGATATATTTCCATGGAAAAAATTGCTGAAAAAATGAGCCATGCTGTTGCTGATTGTTTCCAGGTAAAAGAAAGAGGGTATATAAGAGAAGGGTATTATGCAGACCTGGTAGTGATTGACAAAAAAGATTATACGGTGTCGGCAAATAATATTTTATACAAATGTGGATGGAGCCCGCTGGAAGGATTTAATTTCCCCTATAGCATTTCACATACAATGGTAAATGGCAATATCGTTTATGAAAACGGGATGCTAAATGAATCTGTAAAAGGAAAAAGACTGGCCTTTAGCCGCTGATGATTATGGAAACAGATAAAACCACACTTACCGACCTTGCCATCTTCAACTCCGAAGAAGAATATTCAGTTTTTAATAAACTCAATTTTACCCGTACAAGCAATGGAAAGCATGAATTAAAGAAAATGCTGGCAACGCCACTAAATTCTATTGAAGCCATAACAAGCATACAACAAACCATTCAAACCATTTACCGGCATTTAGACGACTGGCCACTTAGAATCAGTAATGGAAGCCTATTGATGGTAGAGCGTTTTTATGAAACACAACTTGATCCCATACCTAAGCAGGCCAGCAGCTTTACAGCCTACAGTTATAAATTATTACATGGTCCTGATTTTTCTTTGATAAAATTTTCTATAACGCATTGCGTGGATTTAATAAAAGGCATGCAGCAACTTGTGGCAGCTTTTTTAAAAGATGACACAGCGGCACCGCTGAAAAATTTTTTAGAACAGTCAGCGAAGATTTTAAAAAATGACCACCTCTCCATGATAAGTGATCATGAAACTGCTTCGCATATGACCATGCCTGAGCTGCTCCAGTTAGCACATTTTTTAAAATATCATTACCGCAATGATATGTTTGAGCTCATTCATATTTATGCAAAGCTTGATGCCTGGTATGCCATGGCAGTTGCCGTAAAAAAATATGAGTTGTCATTCCCGGTTTTTATCGAAGAAGAAAAACCTTACATACATGCACAGGGTTTGTATCATATCCTTTTGCCACAGCCTGTGGCATATGATGTGGAATTGTCAAGAGGCAGTAATTTTCTTTTTCTCACCGGGGCCAATATGGCGGGCAAAAGTACTTTTATAAAATCAATAGGCACTGCGGTTTTCATGGCACATTTAGGCATGGGCGTGCCGGCGCAACAAATGACCTTGACTGTGTTTGATGGCCTCCTGAGCAATATAAACGTGGTAGATAATATAGTAAAAGGGGAGAGTTATTTTTTTAATGAAGTGCAGCGCATAAAAGCAACGATCACTAAAATAAATGATGGCCGTCACTGGCTCATCCTTATTGATGAACTCTTTAAAGGTACAAATGTGCAGGATGCCATGAAGTGCAGCAGCACAGTTATTGAAGGCCTGTTAAAAGTGCAGAAATCTGTCTTTATTTTATCTACACATTTATACGAAATAGGAGAGGCACTACAGTTGCATTCTAACATCCAGTTCAATTATTTTGAAACAGCGGTTAATGATGAACAACTCGTTTTCAATTTTACATTAAAGAAAGGCATCAGTAATGACCGGCTGGGATATATTATTTTACAAAAAGAAGGCGTGGTGAAGATGTTGGAGGGATTGTAGGGGAAACTGTTACCGTATATTCAACTGCTAAGGCTCGTGTCGTTTAGATTTGCATTTAGAGAACATTTTGCCGTTGTTGATACTCCAACTATTTTGGAGCTGAGGCCTGGTCTTTGAACAGCCGACAAATATTGCCAGGGCACCAACTATTCTTAGCAGGTTTAAGAATTGTTTATTAGAGCCAGGCTTTGTCTGTTATTTTTTGCTTTTTGATTTGAACTTTTATAAATGTGCAAGCTGTTTAATAGTTTGATTGCTTTCAGCCCCTTTTTGGCACAAGGTCCGTCAAACTAAAACCTCACAGGCTGTTACAAACAACAAATCCAATCTCGCTATCCTTCTCATGACATTGCATCATAAAAATAGGCCGGCAGATATGCCGGCCTTTAAAATAAATATTTATAAAAGCATTATGGGTGCAGGGTAATGGACGGCAGCTTTGTTTCTTTACCTGCCTGCACCTGCACATTCGTAAGTACCGTATCTCTATATCCGGTTATGCCATCAAAAGTTACCGTATAACTTCCCGCCTTAAGGCCTTGCATTTCATACTCACCATCATGTTCAGGCATGGCCGAAGCAGAGTCTGTAGCATTCCTGGCTATTACAATAGCATGAGCTGCTGCCGGGAAAACCTTGCCTTCTATTTTGCCAAAATTTTTATGACCAAATGGCTTTAGGTAAGGTTTTAAATAATACTGGCCATTGTTGAATTTAATGGATTCGCATACATTAAAATCTAGCCAGATACCACTGCGTCCGCTGCCTAAATCATCCTCATGCTCCTTGTGTATTTTAATATATACAAAATTTCTATTGCCCTCAAGCAGCAACGGATGGCTTATACCTGCCACCACTATCCTGTTATTGGTACCCAGTGTAATGCGGATTTTGCGAACAGCACCTGCTGGTATATTTCCCGTGGCAAGCAGTGTATCAATGCCATTGCGAAGCTGCAAAATATTGTACACGCCTGCCCGGATATTCAGCGTGTCCCATTTACCAAATTCATCATGATGCTCATGATCATCATCGCCATCATGGTCTTCATTTTCGCCAAAATGATCATCATCCCGGTGCCTGCTTGTATCAATCTTTACTTCCAGGGTTCGAATATCAATGAATACCGAATCATATTGGCAGGGGTCATCGGTAAGGAAAATAGAAAGATTGCGGGCTTGCCCGGACTGGTCAGTTGCAGACACATCTTTTTGGCAGGAAGAAATTAACAGGGCAATTACCAGGACCAAAAAGGCAAAGCCTGGTATTAGTTTTTGGGAGCGTTTCATTACATTAGATTTTAAAGTGATTGAACAGGAAATGTTTGCGTCTGCAAAAAGTCAAAATTTATGCCACTGGATGTTAATTGGGTATAATGGGTAGCTGAATGGGCAAAAGCCATGGCTTTTTATTTGAAGTATGTTCAACCATTATAGCTGAATCAGGAATGGCATTTATTTTCCAGTCTTTTTTGTAGTACAAGCCTATAGGCCAATGTAGAAGAACTTCTACTTCTCATTACATTAACACCAATGCTGGGTTAATGGGTTTACATTACATATGTTGAATGACATTGTTTTTAATACTTCACTTCAGCATTAAATTCAAAAAAACTAATTCAGTTTTCTATAAGCGGGCCATATCCCTTTCTTTACCGCATATTTTTTGAAAGCAGCTTGGACGGGATCCTTTTTACAGAAAAAAAATGAGAAAATTTTACTGGCAAATTTTACTGCCTTCGAAATATTAGAATAACAGAAACGGAAGTCATGAATACCGGTAATGGTGGCCTGGCAAATTTGAGTAGTACCAGACTCCGGGATTTTGAGAAAGAGAACTTAAAGCAAAGTGAATGGAGCTTAAAAAGCTATGTCCCTGAATAATAAATGTATGACATATAAAGAACAGGAATGCAACAGTTAACGGAAGCTAAGTAAAAATTGAATAACCAAAAACCAATGGATATCACTAAAAATGAACTTGCTTTTTATAAGGAAGAAAAAATAAGGTCTGCAGCCAAGCTGAAGTTGGTTAACTGTGAACTGGCTTTTCAAAAAAAAGAAAAAGGAAAGCGTGCTGGTGAATTGCTGATAGCTAATGAGGAAAAGAAAAACAGGGCAGATGAATTAATTATTGCAGATAAAGAACTGGCTTTTCAAAAAAAGGAAAAAAGAAAACGTGCCGGTGAATTGCTGCTGGCTAATGAGGAAAAGAAAAACAGGGCAAATGAATTAATTATTGCCAATAAGGAACTTGAATTTGAGGTTAGTGAGAAAAAAAAGAGAGCCGATGAATTAAAAGTTGCCAACAAAGAACTTGAATTTCAAAATGAGGAAAAAAGAAAACGGGCTACTGAATTAGCTATTGCCAACAAGGAACTTGAATTTCAAAATGAAGAAAAGAAAAACAGGGCAGATGAATTAGTTATTGCCAATAAGGAACTTGAATTTCAAAACGAAGAGAAAAAAAACAGGGCAGACGAATTAATTGTTGCCAACAAAGAACTGGAGTTTCAGTTAGTGGAGAAAAAAAACAGGGCAGATGAATTGGCAACAGCCAATAAGGAACTTCAATTTCAAAACACCGAAAAAAGAAAAAGGGCTATTGAATTATTGATTGCTGAAAAGGAACTCAGTTTTCAAAATAAGGAAAAGGAAAACAGGGCAGATGAATTAGCAATCGCCAATAAGGAACTTGTTTTTCAAAATGAAGAAAAAGAAAAGAGAGCCGCAGAATTAATTATCGCAAACGAAGAGCTTGTTATCCAAAATGAAGAAAAAGGAAAAAGGGCAATTGAATTAGATCTTGCCAATAAAGAATTAGAATCTTTCTCGTATTCAGTTTCGCATGATCTGCGTGCGCCATTGAGGGCAATTAATGGCTTTACGCAGATTCTGGTAGAAGATTACCAGGCACAATTAGACGATGAGGCAACGAACATTTTAAATGAAGTAATTGCCAACTCAAAAAAAATGGGTGAGCTGATTGATAACCTGCTGGATTTTTCCCGTATTGGAAAACAGCATATTTCAGTGGTGAATATAAATATTAAACAGCTCGTAGATATGGTTATCTCAGAGTTGAAGCCTATGTACCCCAACAGGATAATTAATATCATGGTTAAAGATCTTGAAAATATAAAGGGCGACAGGAATATGTTGAAACAGGTTTTTATAAACCTTATCTCCAATGCATTTAAATATACTGGCAAAAAAGAGGAAGCAATGATTGAGATTGGAAGTTGCCCTGAAGATGGTTATCATACTTATTATGTAAAAGATAATGGGGCAGGATTTGACATGAGGTACTATGATAAATTATTCGGCGTTTTTCAACGGCTGCACAGCAAAAACGAATTTGAAGGAACTGGTGTAGGCCTTGCTATTATTCATAAGATCATTACAAAACACGATGGCAAAGTATGGGCAGAAGGTAAAGTTAATGAGGGTTCCAGTTTTTACATTTCATTACCGGTAAGGTAATAAACCATCAAAATACAATAGCTATGACAAATTCTGATATTCAGATCCTGCTGGTAGAAGACAACAAATCAGATGCAATGCTTACGATAAGAGCGTTGAAGAAACACAACCTTGCCAATAACCTGGTACATCTTATTGATGGCGCCCAGGCACTTGATTTTATTTTTGGAACGGGTGAATTTGAAGGCAGGAATATTGAGAATAAACCTAAAGTAATTTTCCTGGATTTAAAAATGCCTAAGATTGGGGGACTTGAAGTACTCAGGATAATTAAAGCCGATGAGAGGACAAAACTTATCCCCGTAGTGATGATGACATCATCAAAAGAAGAAAAGGATATTATAGAAAGTCATCAACTGGGGGTAAACAGCTATGTAGTTAAACCTGTAGGCTTCGAGAATTTTTCAAAGACTGTTACTGATCTGGGTCTTTACTGGCTGGTAATAAATAATCCTCCACAACAATAGTATATGCCTGCAACAAAAAACATACCTGGAGATATAAGCGGGATAACAATCCCGGATAAAAAAATACGGATATTACATCTGGAAGATTTACCCAGCGATGCCTTGTTAATAGACAAGGCTTTAAAAAAAGGAAAAGTTGATTTTGAACGTTTGGTGGTGGATACGAGAGATAAATTTATTAAAGCATTAGATGACTTTGGTCCTGATATAATATTGGCAGATCATTCGCTTCCTTCTTTTAATTCACTGGATGCATTATTACTATTTCATGAAACAAAATTACAGATACCTTTCATACTTGTTACAGCAACAATATCCGAAGAGTTTGCTGTTGATATAATAAAACAAGGAGCAGATGATTATATTTTAAAGGATAGACTTAGCCGGTTACCTATTGCAATTTATAGTTCCTTAGAAAAATTCAGGTTAAAAAAAGAGCAGCAAGAAACTTTTGAGGAGCTCATAAAAAATGAAAAGAAGTACCATGCATTAGTTGAAAATGGAGCTGATGGTATTGTGATACTTTCTGCGGAAGGCAATGCCATATACGTTTCTCAATCTACCTGCCGTATTTTAGGTTTTACGGAACAGGAAGCCATGCAATTAAACCTGTTTGCATTAATTCACCCTGACGACAGGGAGATTACGGCTGAGCGGATGAGAACCTGCCTTAATTCACCCGCCATACCACTTGACAGAATTGTAGGCCGCGTAAAACATAAAGATGGTAGCTGGATTTGGATGGAGGCAACAATGACTAATATGCTTCACGATCCTGCAATAAATGGCATCGTTGAAAACTTTCGGGATATAACAGAACGAAAAAAAGCAGATGAAGAAAATAGGTTCAAGGCCAATTTATTAAACACCATAGGACAGGCGGCTATAGCAACAGACCTGAATGGTGTCGTTAATTACTGGAACAAAGCTGCCGAAAATATTTATGGCTGGACACAGCAAGAAGCGATAGGCAAAAATATTATGCAGCTTACGCCTGCTCATACAACTATGGAACAGGCTTTAGAAATAATGGAGGATCTGAAAAAAGGCCTTGCATGGTCGGGTGAGTTTAGACTGCAGCGCAAAGATGGAACTAACTTTCCTGCCGCGGTTAACAATACTCCTATTTACGATGAACATAATAAATTATGCGGCATCATTGGTATTTCATCAGACATTACCGAAAAGAAAAATCTGGAAGCGCTCTTAGATAAATCCAGCAGAATGGCACGAATAGGAAGTTGGGAATATAACATAATAACTCAGACACACTTTTGGTCGCAGATTACAAGGGAAATTTATGAAGTAGAAAATGATCTCACACCCGATCTCCAAACAGCAATTATATATTATAAATCCGGTGCAAGCAGATCAGCTATTTCCGATGCCGTAGATAAAGCGATAAAGGATGGCACGCCATGGGATATGGAATTACAAATTGTAACAGCTAAGGGGAAAGAATTATGGGTTCGTGATATTGGCACGGCAGAATTCATAAACGGCAAGTGCGTAAGATTATATGGCAGCTTCCAGGATATTAATGCCAGGAAAAAGGCTGAAATAGAAATTTTAAAAGTTTATGAAGAGAAAAATATTATTCTTGAAAGTATTGGCGATGGATTCTTCGCCCTTGATAAAGAATGGGTGATAACTTACTGGAATAAACAAGCGGAAATCCTTCTTAAAAGAAGTCGCACAGAAGCAATAGGTAAAAATCTCTGGGAATTATCTGCCGATGCCCGGAATTCAATTTCCTATATTAATTATCATAAAGCAGTTGAAGAAAAAACGGTTCAGCATTATGAAAGATATAATGAAGAATTAAATCGCTGGCTCGAAATAAGTGCTTATCCATCTTTAACGGGCTTATCCGTTTTTTTTAAAGATATAACTGACCGTAAAATATCAGAAAAACAATTAGGCGAATTAAATGCTAGTTTGGAAAAGCACGCCAAAGACCTGGCAATTTCCAATAAAGAACTGGAAGAATTTGCTTATGCGGCATCTCATGATCTGCAGGAACCGCTGAGAATGATCACCGGATTTCTGGGACAGATCGAAAAAAAATACAGTGATATAATTGATGATAAAGGCAAACAATATATCCACTTTGCAGTAGATGGTGCAAAAAGAATGCGACAGATAATCCTGGACCTCCTTGAATTTTCAAGAGTTGGAAGAATTGAGGACATGGAAGATTTTATTGACCTTAATGATATTGCAGGGGAAGTTATTTTATTATGCCAAAAGCAAATAAAAGAAACAAAAGCGATCGTAAAGTTTGAAAACCTGCCATCAATTGTAACCTATAAAACGCCTTTGCGGCTGGTGTTTCAAAACCTGTTAAGCAATGCTCTTAAATATCATATAAAAGGAGAAACTCCTGTGGTAAATATATCAGCGGAAGAAAGGGAAACGCACTGGCAATTTGCTGTAAGTGATAATGGAATTGGTATAGAAGAAGAATTTTATGATAACATATTTGTAATCTTTAAACGACTGCATAACAAAGATGAATATTCTGGCACGGGGATAGGCCTGGCTGTTTGTAAAAGAATTATTGAAAACCATGGGGGTAAGATATGGGTAGAATCAGAAGAAGGTAAAGGGAGCACTTTTTATTTTACAATAAAAAAAACGATTACATAATTTATGCAAACCTCAATACCAAAGAATGAAAAGCAAAGATTGCAGGCACTGCAGGAATACAACATTCTGGACAGCTTGCCCGAGCCGGAATTTGATGAAATTACAAAGATAGCTTCTTATGTATGTAATACACCTATCAGCCTGATTTCTTTAATAGATGATAAAAGGCAGTTTTTTAAATCCGGTAAAGGAATGAATATCTCTGAACCTCCTCCGAAAGACGTTTCTTTTTGTGTTCATGCTATTAATATACCTGAAGAAATTATGATTATTCCTGATTCCAGGCTTGATGATCGTTTTGCTGATAATCCCCTGGTTACCGGCGATCCTCATGTTATTTTTTACGCTGGAATTCCATTGGTAAATCCTTCGGGGTATGCTTTAGGAACCCTCTGCATAATTGACAATAAACCTGGAAATCTCTCACCAATACAAATTGAAATACTAAAAGGACTGGGCAACCAGGTAGTTAAACTCTTTGAATTAAGAAAGGCAAATGTTTTGCTTTTGGATTCTCAAAGAGCATTAGAAAACTATTCAGAACAAATGAAGTCGTTTGCCTATATGGCTTCCCATGATCTTAAAGAACCGGCCAGAATGGTAAATAGTTTTTTACATCTTTTGCAAAACTCGTATAGCGACAAGCTGGATGATAAGGCAAAGAAATACATAGAATTTGCTTCAGATGGGGCAAAACGAATGACTATCTTAATTGATGAATTACTTACTTATTCTTTAGCTGATAATGTAAACAAGACTGTTGAAAAAGTAAATATTGCGGATATTTTAAATAAAATTATAGCTCTTAATAAAGGCATTATTCAACAAAGCGGCGCCGTCATATCTTTCGGGGCTATGCCTGTAATTGAAAGCATAAAAACAACTGTCGAAATAATATTCCGCAATCTTATAGCCAATGCATTAAAATACCAGGCTCCTGGTGTAAAACCTATTGTAGAAATTAGCTATATTGATAAAGGCTCCCATTGGAAATTTGCTGTAATTGATAATGGAATAGGTATAGATAAAGAATATCATGAGCAAATATTTCAACTTTTTAAAAGATTACATACTAAAGAAGAATATGCTGGTACAGGTTTAGGGTTGGCAACTTGTAAAAAAACTGCAGAAACCTTAGGCGGTAGTATCTGGATAAAATCTGAAGCGGGTTCAGGGAGCACTTTTTATTTTACAATTCCAAAACATTTAAATTAAACACTATGGAACTTATACATATTTTATTAGTTGAGGATAATGAAGGCGATATATTGCTTACCACCGAAGCATTGGAGAATGCAAAATTATTAACTAATCTAAGCGTGGTTAAAGATGGAAAGCAGGCAATGGATTTTCTTATAAAGGCTGATGGTTACGCAAATGCAAGCCAGCCCGATATGATTTTATTAGATATTAACCTGCCGAAAAGAAACGGGCACCAGGTACTAAAGTTTATAAAGGAAAGTGAAGTATTAAAACACATTCCTGTCATCATGCTTACTACCTCCTCCTCACCTGCAGACGTAGACCTGGCTTACAAAAACTATGTTAACTGCTTTATTACAAAGCCCATTGAAGCCCATAATTTTCTTGATGTGATTGCTACTATTGAAAATTTCTGGCTCTCAATTGTAAAACTACCTGCTAAAACAAATTCATTATGATTAATTCAAATAGCTCTTTGCGCATATTAATTATTGAGGATAGTCCCGGTGATTTTGAATTGGTTCAATCTTACCTGGGTGAAAACATTCTTCCTTCCATTGTCCATGCTGCAAACTTTAAAAAAGCGTCCGCAATATTATCTGGCCCGGCGGCAGCTTTTGATATTATACTGTTAGACCTTTCACTACCGGATAAAAGCGGTAAAGATCTTATAACAGAAGTATTAAAAATAGCCGGGGATTGTCCCGTAATAATTCTTACAGGATATTCTGATATAGATTTTAGTATTCAATCTATTTCCCAGGGCATTTCTGATTACATATTAAAGGATGACATAACATCATCTAATCTTTATAAAAGCATTAGTTACTGTTTAGAAAGAAAAAATAAAATACATGAGCTCCGGGAATCTGAAAAGCGATATAATGACCTGTTTGAATTAAGCCCGCAGCCAATGTTACTTTTTGATCCTGGAAACTTGAAGTTTATACAGGTAAATAAAGCAGCTATTAAGCTTTATGGCTATACTAATGAAGAGTTTCTCCACATGCGCCTTCCGGATATAAAGCTGGAAAAGAATACTGGTTATTTAAAAAAGAGTTTAGAAGAAAATACACAAGCAAATGATGTTTATAAAGGCATATTTAAGCATATTAAAAACTCAAAGGAAGTTATAGATGTGGAGATCTACAGCAATCTTATTACAATTGATGACAAAAAATACAGGTCAGTAATTGCCATTGACATAACTGAAAAATTAATAAAGGAAAAAGAATATCATGATCAAAAAGTAATTGGATTTAAAAACCTCACAAAAGCAGTGATTGCTGCGCAGGAAAAAGAAAGAACAGAAATTGGGGAAGAACTGCATGATAACGTCAACCAGCTTTTGGCAGCTTCCAAAATATACCTGAATCATAGCCTTTCATGTAAAGGGGATAAAAATGAGTTCATCTTAAAAAGCCATGAATATATCTCAACCGCCATGGACGAGATAAGAAAACTTTCACATGCCCTGGTAGGCGTGGATGTTGAAAAAGAAATGACCTTATGTGATTCAATTGAGGAGTTAATAAAAATTATAACCACCATAGAAGATATTGCTATTGATTTTACCTGTCCGTTCTATGAGGATGATAGAATGGAAGCTGGTTTAAAGCAGGTTATTTACAGGATAGTGCAGGAGCAGTTAAGTAATATTTTAAAGTATGCTGAAGCAACAAAAGTTGAAATAGAAATAAAACCTGATAATAATGATTTGTTGTTTACTATAAATGATAATGGTAAAGGCTTTAACAGCTTTGATAAGAGCACCGGCATTGGATTAAAGAATATTAAAAATCGGGCTGCAGTCTATAATGGAGAAGTTTATATTTTGTCGTCTCCAGGAAACGGCTGTAAAATGAAAGTGATTTTTAAAAGCCCCCAAAGTGAAATAGTATTAGCCCGTAACGACATAATACATTTTAATAATTAAAAATAATCTTATGCCCAACCTCTTACTTATTGATGATCATACTATCGTTAGATCCGGAATGAAAATGATTATAGAAAATTTTCTTCCGCATTGTAATATTGATGAAGCCGAAGATGGCGATGCTGCCTTTGAAAAAATAAAGCAAAATGATTATGACCTGTTGATACTTGATATTAACATGCCTGGTACTGATACGCTTGATTTAATAAGTAAAATACTAGCATTAAAACCCGGTTCAAAAATCCTGATGTTAAGTATGAATTCAGAGGAGATATATGCTAAGCGATATTTAAATGCAGGAGCAATGGGTTATGTTAGAAAAGACTCCCCTGAGCAGGAAATAAAAAAAGCAGTGACCAACGTTTTAGCAAACAAAAAATATATAAGTGAAGCACTGGCTGAAAAATTAACGAATGAATTAAATATCAGGCATAATTCTGATAACCCTTTTGATAGATTATCTCCACGTGAAATTCAAATTGTTCATCACCTGGTATGTGGAGATTCTTTAAGTGAAATATCCAGGATTCTTGTATTAAAATCTTCAACCGTTGGTACACATAAAGCAAGAATATTTGAAAAGCTATATTGTAGTAATATTATTGATTTAAGCACGCTTGCCAAACTTCATAATGTTATGAATACATCATAATCACTGGGTGATTATTTAAATATAAAGAACCGGCTATATTTATCAGGAATCGGAATTGGCGTTTATTATTAAATAAGTCGCACTTTCTTCTATATTATTTTATTGATTTCAACTTTGGTTAGGTGGGTTACGAATGAAAAGAATGTCACAGTTCTTCACATCCCTGTTGCTGCACAGAAGGCTATTTTATTTTACAGAACCCAT
Source organism: Ferruginibacter sp. (assembly GCA_040110925.1). Classification (GTDB taxonomy): domain Bacteria; phylum Bacteroidota; class Bacteroidia; order Chitinophagales; family Chitinophagaceae; genus Ferruginibacter. The sequence continues at coordinate 16,596 of JBDSYV010000219.1, forward strand.
GCTGTTATTCTCTCATCTGAGTTATTATTCTAATTACCTGTAGTTATTAAAATAGATTATTGTAGAGAAGCGTCTCTAAATTTAGTATTTCTACTAATTAGTGTTCGTAATTATACCAATGGTAAATATTAACCGTTAAAAAGGTTGGAGGTGTTCTTTAAAATCCAATATCTTTTTATGGTAAATTTTTTACGTTTTTCCTGCAGTATCATGGTTTGTATATTCATATCCGGCATTGTGTTAGCACAAACAAGCTGGAAGGGAACCACAAATACTTCCTGGGCTGAGCCAACTAACTGGACCAATGGTGTGCCCACATCTTCAGTGGATGCCATATTGGGTAACGCAAGTTTTACAGGAGCCAACCAGCCTGCAGTGAACAATGTAGGTTCTTGTAAATCTCTCACTATTGGCGGCACAGTAACCACCACATTAACCATAAACAAAAATCTTAGCGTGTCCGGTGCATTGCTTATCAATTCCGGCAATACCGTTTATGAAAACAAAGCCTCTTTTAGTGTAAACGGCAACTGGACAAATAATGGAACATTCACAGCAGCGGGTACAAATTCATCTGTAATTTTTGGCGGAACTTCACAAACGATAGGAGGTAGTTCTTCAACAGCTTTCAGGAAACTTACCATTAATTCAGGAAGCAGTGTTACCCTTGCAAGCAATATCAGTTGCTCAGGTGCAGGGGCATATATATATGTGTATGGTACACTAAACCCCGGCGAATCTCCCACTTACCAGGTTACAGCAGCGCCTACATTTAATATTTACAGTACCGCAACATTAAAAGTAAATGCTGCAACAATTGCCGGCAACTATGTTCCCGGCGTGTCTTTATTTGCAGGTTGTATTGTTGAATATTCTTCCACTACAGTGAATCAAACAGTAGATGCAAGAACATACTCCACATTAAAAATAAGTGGAAACAACATCTATAATAAAACTGCAGGAGGAAACATTACCTTAAATAATTCATCATCAACTGACGGAAATGTTTATATCACATCAGGTATTTTAGATCTATCAACTTATACCTGTAACAGGAGTACCACAGGGGGCGGCATTTTTAGCATATCCAACGGCGCAACTCTGAAAATTGCTGGTACAAATACTTTCCCTGCAAACTATACAAACAATAATCTCAGCCTTACCAGCAACACCGAATATAACGGAGCCGCTCAAACCGTGGCTGCGCTCACTTATGGTAATCTTACACTCAGCAGCTCTTCAGGAAATGTAACCAAAACAACTTCAGCTACAGCATTTACAGTGGCAGGAAACCTGGTTACCTCTTTAGGGAATGGTGCTGGTATTACCTTAAATGCAGGCACAGATATTACGGTAAGTGGAAATATTACTATTGGAGCTTCTACTACATTTAATGGCTCAAGTTATAACCATAATATTGGAGGCAACTGGGTAAACAGCGGCACTTTCACCGGCGCTTCAAGTACAGTAACTATGTCGGGGCCAGGTAGTATTATCTCAGGTGCCGGCGCACAAAATTTTACTAACCTCAGCATCGCTGCTTCTTATATTACCTGTAGTTCATCCACCTTAAATGTTGCAGGAAATTTTGCTACCACAGGTTCCGGCACTTTTACCCACAATGCGGGAAATAGTATTTCATTTACCGGTAGTTCAAAATCTATTTCAGGCACAGATATTATTTTCTCAGATGTAAATATCACGGGGTCTATAAGTACCACAAGTACCATAGGGGTAACAGGAAATTTTGCAGTGAGCGGAACTTTGTCAGCTACAGGCGGGAGAGTGACCATGAGTGGTTCTTCTAAAATAATTAGTGGAGGTGGAACTATGGGGTTTTATGAATTAATGATATCGGGTACAGTAACCACAGCAACTAATTTTTCTGTTAATAAAACACTTGATAATATTGGTACTTTTTCCGCAAGTGCTGGTACCATCAGTTTTACCGGAACATCCAGTTTAAACGGTACCGTGAATTTGTTTAATGTTACCATTAATGGCACGAGCCTGTTGCTATCTACGGATGCCATGCTGGGTATTTCAAATACATTTACAATAACGGCTGGTACGATGGATGTAACCACAGCCATTCCTAACAGTGTTATTTTCAATGGAGCTGGCGCACAAACAGTACCTGCTGTAACCTACAACAGGCTTACATTTTCTGGAGGCAATACAAAAACGGCACTTGGTAATATAACTACCAATGGAACATTCACTATTGCTTCCACTACAACATTTGCCGCAGGTTCATTTAGCCATACATTATATAGCCGCTTTATTAATAGCGGATCATTTACTGCAGGTTCAAGCACTATGACTTTTTCGGGAGGTAATGATGTGATAATGAGCGGAGCCACTACTTTTTTTAACCTTAGTATTAATAAATCAACATCTGTAAATGGCGTTTCACTTACAAACTCTGTAAATGCCGATACCGTGAAAATGGTAAATGGTTTTTTAAAAACAGATACTGCAGTTTTGAATATTACAAAAACAAGAACGGGCAATGGAATAATACTTGGCAATATTAAACGCACCCACAGTTTTACAACAGGTGTAAATTACGAGTTTGAAGGGCCCGAAAATTTTATAAATTTTTCTACAGTATCCTCTGTTACATCTGTTTTAGTGAAAGTAACAGCACAATCAATTTTAGACTTTCCCTTTGGGTCTTCCATAAACAGGCTATATGATATCAGCATTCCATCAGGAACATATACTGCTACGTTAAGATTGCATTATGAGGATATTGAATTAAACGGAAATGACGAAACTACCATGTTAGATTGGGCAAATTCAGGCGCAGGGTGGTTATCTATAGGAAAATCAGCGAACAGCAGTATCAGTAATTATATAGAACTGTCTGGTATCACGGCGTTATCAAAAAAATGGACTATATCCGGCAGCCCCAATGTGTTGAGGTGGAATGGTTCTGTAGATGCATCATGGACAAATTCTTCTAACTGGACTGTTATACAGGGTACGCCAGGGTCAGTTCCTACTGCAAATGATGTTGTTCAGATTGGCCAGGCCAGCATAACGAACCAACCAACTATAAGTACCGCCGTTACGGTAAAAAATATCGAATTCGGAAGTGTGGCTGTAGCTACCCTCACTATTGCATCAGGAGGTTCTCTTATTACACAGGGAAATATCAGGGGAGATTGGAGCAGTAATGCCACACATACTATCAATGCAGGGGCACAAAATATAACAGTTAATGGAGATTTAAGCTTAAGTGACGGCACTTCAGGTCATGCTTTAAATATAAATGTGAGTACAGGAAATATTATTGTAAAAGGGAATATTTCACAATCAGGTAATGCCAATATTATTTTCAGTTCAAATGGATCGCTGAAGGTTGGAAAAGATTTTACCTATACTTCAGGAACTTTTACTGCATCAACAAGTACAGTGTATTTTGATGGAACTGATGCGCAGGTTGTTGGTTCCGTTACTTATAATAATGTCAACATTAACAAAGCATCGGGAATAGCATCGCTTGCCGGAGCAACAAATATCAACGGAGACTTTACAGTATCAGGTGGCGAGTTATATGCCCAAAGCGCACTTACAATTGGTGGAAACCTGAGCATCAACAGCGGAGCTACACTTCGTTCTGCAACTGTAAATGTTAGTTTGTCTGGTGATTTAAATAATGCCGGTACATTCATTCCGGGCAGCGGAACTATATTATTTATCGGCAGCGGCAATCAAAATATTTCCTTAGCAACCTTTAACAATATCACTATCAATAAGGCATCGGGAAATACAAATTTTAATGGGAATATAGACGTTTACGGCAATTTTTCAATACTGGCGGGCAATATAGATTTAGGAACATACACTGCGCATAGAACGTCCAGTGGCGGCACTTTCAGCCTGTCGGCCGGCGCTACGCTTACCCTTGCGGGTGCAAGTAATTTTCCCAATAATTATAGTGCTAATAATCTTGCAGCAGGAAGTACCATTTTGTATAACGGTACCATTGCACAAACCATTAAAGCAGTAACCTATGGCAATCTTCTATTTAGCAATGGTGGCAGTAATGCAAAAACATTTTCCGGCACTACAACCGCATTGAATGATATTACCATCAATAGTGGCGCAACTCTCGCTGCATCTAACTATAGCCTTAATCTTTCAGGAAACTGGGTAAACAATGGAACTTTTAACGCAGGCACAGGAGCATTGATTTTAAACGGCACCAACAATACGCTTAGTGGAAATACTGCCTTTAATAAAGTAACGGTTTATGGCACTTATGTGGTAAGTGCTTTAATAAATAATTCCTATTCAGGATTAATATTTATTGGGCCATCAGGAAGTTTAAATGGAGGAACAGGAGTGGCTACTATTAGTGGAGACCTGACAAATAACGGCACAATGATAAGTACTGGTACCACAACATTTGCAGGTATTGCTGTACAAACAATCAGGTTGCTAAGTGCTATAGTTTCTAATGCCAATGGGATTGTAAATTTTAATGGAACAGTATCACCTGTATTGAACAGTACGACCTCGCCAACTTTTGCAACAGTAAATATAAATAATACCGGCGGCGTTACTGCAAGCGTGGGCTGGACCTCACTGGTGGCAATGAACATTGGCACTGGAGCAACATTTAACGGAGCTGGTTCTACTCATAATATTTATGGAGCTTTTACTAATAATGGAACGTTAACCAGTAGTGGTATAATAAATTTTCTGCCATCTATAGCAAAAACATACACACTTGTTGGCACAGGATTCAGCAGCACTGGTACAGTGGTTTTTGGCGGCAGCGCTGCCATTACAGTTAATGGAACTCCAACCGCATTAAATGACGTTACTATTTCCAATACGGCTGGTGTTAGCCCTGCCTCTAACTGGAGCATTGGCAGAAATTTTACAATTACCAATACCGGCGTTTTTAATGCATCTTCCTACACATACACTGTTGCAGGTAATACAGAAAGTGATGGAACGCTTAATGGAGGCACGTCCACTTTTAATCTTACCTCTTCGGCGGGACAGCTTTCAGGAAGTGCAAATACTAATTTCAACCATCTCATTATTGCAGATTCAATAGTAGCTATCTCAGATTTTAATGTTACCGGCAACTTTACCAACAATGGAAAATTTGATGCCAGTATAGGAACGTTAAGAATGACTGGTAGTGGAGCTTCCGTTATAGGTGGTTCTGCAACTACTTACAACCTTGCCCAGCTCGATGTAAACATGAGCGGTTCTGGCACGAGTACACTAGCGAGAAATGTAGTTAGCATGGCCAACCTGGATATTCTTTCCGGTACGCTAGACCAATCTACTTATTCCATTACGCAGGATGCGGGTGGCGGGTCGCTGTACATAAGAAATACTGCAACATTAAAAATTGGAGGAACAAATACACTTCCCACATTTTCAACTTATGCTTTAGATACATTAAGCACCGTGGAATATGCAGGCACTACACAATCCATTTTTGCGGCTACTATTTATGGTAATCTCACCATTTCTGCCGCAGGTACAAAAACGCCTGCAGCAGCGCTTACTGTTTTAAATAATTTTTCATTAACCAATGGAACTTTTGTTGGTGGTAGTTACACGCATACCATTAAAGGCGGATGGAATATGAGTAGCGGAACCTTTACCAATACCGGCACTACAATTTTATTTAATGGTGCTGCAAACCAGGATATAACATCCACTGGTGCATTTAATGCAGTAACCATAAATAAAAGCGCTGGATATGTAAATTTATTATCTGACGTAACAGCAAATGGTACACTTACATTCACCCTTGGAAAAATATATACAAATGCATTTACCCTTACCGTTCCTACAGCAACAATTTCCGGGGCAGCACAAGGCACCGGCTGGGTTTATGGAAATCTTAAAAAAACAGTTGCAACTGGCGCCGTTACTAAAACATTTGAAAGCGGTGGAGCTTCTAATTATACCCCGGTTACGGTAAGTTTTACCAATGTATCTACGAGTGGAAGCCTAACAGCAAAAGCAACGGGTACAGACCATGCACAACTATTTACATCTGGCCTGGACTCTGCCAAAAGTGTAAACCGGTACTGGACATTAACTAATTCAGGAATAGTATTTACAAATTCAGGTGCCACTGCATCTGCAACGGTTAACTGGGTTGCCACTGACGTAGATGCAGGAAGTACCACCTCCAGTTTTATGACAGGATTATACAACGGTTCATCATGGTCATTGACGAGTTTTGCTTCCCCGCTTTCCACTTCTATACAATTTACCGGGCTTACAGGCTTTGGAGAGTTGGCGGTTGGTCAACGTGGCGCAAAAGTATGGACAGGCGCAAGCACAAATAACTGGAATCTTGGCGCAAACTGGACGCCATCAGCTGTACCGGTAAGCACAGAAGATGTGCTTATACCTACGGGCAGTATAGTTTATGTAAATGCTAATGTTATCTGTAACAATATTACTGTGAGCAATCCAAATGTTGTAGTAAATATCAGTTCCGGAAATACATTAACTATAAATGGTAACCTGAATTTAAATAATGGTATTTTAGATATCAACGGGCAGTCATTAACGCTTAATGGTACTTTTAATGGTAGTGCCGCAAATAGTATTCGGGGTTCTAAAACTTCATCTTTGATTATCGGGAGCAGTTTTGCTAATTCAGGTACAAGTTTATTTCTTGATCAAAATGCAGCCACTTATAATAATTACTTAAAAATATTTACGGTAAATAAAACGGTAACGCTTGGCAATGCAATCAATATGGCTGGCGCTGATGGCGCTGCAACAGGTACAGTGAATATCGCTGCTGCGGCTACATTAAATACAAGTGGATTCTTAACGCTTAAATCTGATACAACGGGCACAGCCAGGATAGCTGCATTGCCCGTAGATGGCAGTGGTGTAGCTACAGCATTTATAAATGGAAATGTAACTGTTGAAAGATTTATTCCTGCAAAACGTACATGGCGCTTGTTAAGTGTGCCGTTAAAATCAACCGGTGCACCTACTATCAATGCTGCATGGCAGGAAGGCGTAACAACTGCATCCGGAACACCAAATCCTAACCCGGGTTTTGGTACACATATAACAGGTGGCACTGTTGCCAATGGTTTTGATCAGAATGCTACCAATGCAGCATCAATAAAATATTACAGCAATAATAATTTATACGGCGTGCCTTCAACCAATGTGCCCATAACAAATTACGGTGCATACTTTCTTTTTGTAAGAGGCGACAGGAGTAATAACCTTTCGCTGGGTGCGGCAGCCCCGGCAACTAATACGGTTTTGAGAATGAAAGGACAAATAGCCACCGGCCATCAACCAATAACAATAGCCGCTGCCAATTATTCATTGGTGGGAAATCCTTTTCCCTCTGCCATTGATTTTGGTTCATTAACAAAAACCAATGTGAGTAATGTAATTTATATCTGGGATCCAAAGCTGGGCGGCAATTTTGGTGTAGGCGGTTATGTAACCGGCAGCTGGAATGCCGGAACATCTTCTTATGTTTTTACAAGCGCAATAAGCCCGGTAAGTCAATACATACCAAGCGGCGAAGCATTTTTTGTAGCATCTGTTGATGGTACTAATCCCGGCACATTAACCATTAAGGAAGCAGATAAATCAACCAGTGGCAGCGACCAGCTTTTCGGACACATTTCAATGAACGGGGCTTCTGTGAGGGTTGATTTGAATAGTATAAATGCAAGTGGCAGTACTACACTTGCAGATGGATTGCTGGCTATTTACCATGATGCCAACAGCAATGAAGTGAACAATGAAGACGCCAAAAAAATGAATAACAGCGGTGAAAATATTTCTCTGAAAAGAGAAGGGAAATTATTAAGTATCGAGCAAAGAAAAACATTCACAAGTGCAGATACATTGTTTATAAACAGTGCCCAATTGAAACAGCAGAATTACCGGATGGACATAAGCACAGATGGTATGGATGCTACTGAAATTACGGCGGTATTTAAGGATAAATATTCGGTATTGAATAATGATAAGCCGCTGGTAACAGGAGGAATGTCATCGATAGATTTTTCTGTTAATGCAGACCCCGCATCTTATGAAGCAGACAGGTTTAGCATAGTATTTATGCCTGCCGCTGTTGTACCCGTAAAATTTGCATCGGTAGCTGCAACGATTCAGCAAAAAAATATACATGTAAGCTGGAAAGTAGAGAATGAAACAAACATTACAAGGTATGAAGTACAAACATCTGCAGATGCAGGAAGTTTCACATCCGCAACACAGGTACCTGTGCAGGCAGTACAAAACAATACATACAAATGGCTGGATGTAAATGCCACAGCAGGCCTGCACTACTACCGCATAAAAGCATTGGAAAATAATGGATCAATAATTTACAGCAATACCGTAAAAATAAATATGAGTACTGTTGATAATGCTTCGGTAAATATTTATCCAAATATTATTGAAGATAATACGATTGCTGTGCAAATCAGTAATATTGAGAAAGGAAATTACAACGTTGAAATTTTTGATCCTTCCGGGAAATTGATGCATAAAGAAATGCTGAATTATACAGGCGGTGCAATGGTTGTAAACATTGCAGCTAATAATTTTGCGGTGGGTAAATACCAGCTTAGGATTTCCAGCGCAGGAAAAACATATAATGCTACTTTCTTAAAAAGATAATGACAAGTAATAAATGTTTAAAATGGTTGTCTTTTTGGCAGCCCTTTTTTAATGGAATGTTTTGCCACGATCCTGCCTGCCGGGAAAGGCAGGTGCAGGAATGAAATGCATATTTTAATTTACCACAGCGCTAATGAACAAAGTTTTTTCAAATATTATTTTCTTTATGTCTTCTAAGCAAAAGTGCTTTGATGAAGCTTCTGGCTATTTTTCAATGTAAAAAATGATTGATAAACTGCAAGCTATTATCCCCGCTTGGAGGGCTAGGGGGCTTTAATGATTACCGGTTGCTGTCCACATCGTCTGGCTTAATACGCCGGAACCTAAGCCAACCTTTAACCCATAGAGACTCCTAAGCAAAGTCATGACAAATGCATGTTTACTTCGAACATTTCACGTTTTTCCTTCGTTCATCCTCCGTTTTTTTTAATAAGATAATTTCAAAGTATTATACAAACCTCTCTTCTTACTCCACCGCTTTTTCAAAATGATCCCGCTGGTTTATAAAAGGCTATCTCCAACAGGCAATCCCATCCTTTATTTATTTTGCTTACATTCACATAACAGAAATATTTCATTCTCTTAATCCCGGCTTTTAAAACTATCTGTATTCCCATGCTCGTTAAAACCTTCGGCAGTGCAGTTTATGGAGTGGAAGCAATCACCATCACGGTAGAAGTAAATGTAGATGGCAAGGGTCAGCATTATTATATTGTGGGTTTGCCGGACAATGCAGTAAAGGAGAGCCTGCAAAGAGTGGAGAGTGCCATTAAGAGCAACGATTATGAAATGCCACGCACCAAGCTGGTAGTAAATCTTGCCCCTGCTGATATAAAAAAATCCGGAACCGCATTTGATCTTCCCATTGCCATCGCTACACTCGGGGCCACAGAGCAGATTGATCCCGAGCGCCTGGAACGTTTTGTCATAATGGGAGAGCTTAGTTTAGACGGTTCGGTAAGGAGTATAAAAGGTGCTTTGCCCATTGCCATACAGGCACGCAAAGAAGGCTTTGAAGGATTGATAGTGCCTTCAGTAAATGCAAGGGAAGCGGCCATGGTAAATAACCTCAAAGTTTATGGTGTTACACATTTGAATGAGGTCATTGATTTCTTTCGTGATGAAAAAACAATTGAGCCCACTTATGTCAATACAAGAGAAGAATTTGCATTTGCACAAAGCAATTTTGAAATTGATTTCAGTGATGTAAAAGGACAGGAAAATATAAAGCGGGCACTGGAGATTGCCGCGGCAGGTGGTCACAATGCTATCCTGATAGGCCCACCCGGCGCCGGCAAAACCATGCTGGCAAAAAGATTGCCCACCATACTTCCCCCGCTTTCATTGCACGAAGCATTGGAAACAACAAAAATTCACAGCGTGGTTGGCAAACTTCCTGAAAATGCCACACTGGTAAACCAGCGGCCATTCCGCAGCCCTCATCATACCATCTCGGATGTGGCGCTTGTAGGTGGAGGTGGCAATCCACAACCAGGAGAAATTTCTCTGGCACATAACGGCGTGTTGTTTTTAGATGAATTGCCGGAGTTTAAAAGAACCGTACTGGAAGTAATGCGCCAACCCATGGAAGAAAGAAAAGTTACAATCTCCAGGGCGAAAGTGGCATTAGATTTTCCTGCCAGCTTTATGCTGATAGCAAGTATGAACCCTTGCCCATGTGGCTACTTCAATCATCCTGAAAGAGATTGTACCTGTGGACCTGGTGTGGTGCAAAAATATTTAAGCAGAATTTCAGGACCATTATTAGACCGGATTGACCTGCATGTGGAAGTAACACCGGTTGCCTTTAATGAACTCTCATCAGACCATCCCAGTGAAAAATCAGAACAAATAAGGGAGCGGGTGATTAAAGCAAGAGAGATACAGGAAGAACGCTACAAAGGCCATATAGGTGTGTATTCAAATGCGCAGATGAGCAGCAAAATGCT
>JBDSYV010000220.1:0-4518 GCA_040110925.1 Ferruginibacter sp.
CCTTTAATTCCAAATTGAGCACCAGCGTCACTTGATGTGTTTTCTCCATACACTCCTGTTCCCGAGGTTGAATTTATAGTTCCTTTTACGCCATTATTAATTGATGCGCCTGAAGCGGAAAATAAACCTCCTATATTTTCTGAAAATGTTCCTGTATTAGTTACGGTTGAATATATTCCCACCGCATGTACATTAGCATTTGAATTGGTTCCAGTTCTTGTTATATTTAAAAGGCTCAAGCCTGTCGGTATGCCCGCAGTAGAATTGGATGAAAGGGTTAAAAGGTTACCACTGGTTAACGTGTTTGAAGACAAAGAATATGCTGAACCTGTTGTAACCCCATCAAAGGAAAATGAAGTTGTATTGGCTCCATGAGCAATACTTAGATTAGCTGACGGTGCTGTAAGTTGGCTCCAGGCAAGCCCGGTTCCTGAATTGTTTACAAAAATCCAATTCGGTGAAGTTGTAAGACTGGTGTTATAATAAAAACCTTGCACAGCATCAGTTTGGTAAACGAGCAAACCCTGTGCAGCTGCAGGTAAGGGGTTCATTGCCGTTCGTTGTGCCAGCGTTATACGGGGTGCCAGCATTCCTTTTTTATTTGCCAGTCCGCTTACATCTACATCTAATATGGAGGAAAGATTAGCTGCAGCGCCGGTATTGTTTATGCCTACACTTTGTGCATGAACTTTGAATTGGAAGATGATGATTAAAATAGCAATGGCAAAAAATATCCGTTTCATAACTGAGGTTTTTAATTGATAGATTGTATGTGGGCTTAAATCCAAAAAATTGTGTCTCACAATCTATATATCCATCTACGATATAAAACGGGGACTTACTGTACTGTTGAAATGATTGAGGGAAGTGCTGGTTTGAATTGGTTTAAGCAGGGGCTAAACCTTGTTTTCAAATACTTTTAAAAACTCCTGCTTACGCTGTCGGCTCACCTCCACTTCGCTTCCGTCGGCCATAATAATCATTCCACCTTCACCACGGAGGTATTTAGTTATATACTCCAGGTTGATGAGGTGCGATTTATGCGGACGAAAAAAGCGGTAAGGCATTAGAATTTCTTCTATCAGCTTTAGGGTTTTTGATGCTACAACATTTTTGCCACTGAGCAGGTATAATTTGGAATAATTATTTAAAGATTCTACCCGGATAATTTCTTTTACAGGAATAAATAAAATGCCTTCCATGGTGGATATGGCAATTTTATTGAAATGCGTATCCAATGCCTGCATTTTTAAAAACAGGGTTTCCAGTGATTGGGTCGCTTTTATTTTTTCTTTTTCTACTAACTTTTCTCTAAGGCGCAACAAGGCAAGGTTCAGGTCTTTTTCACCAATTGGTTTAAGCAGGTAGTCCAATGCATTTAACCTCACTGCTTCTATGGCATATTGATCATAAGCAGTAGTAAAAATAATTTCAGTATGTTCAGCATCCATTTTTTTTGCCATTGTTATGCCATCCATACCTGGCATTTCAATATCCAGGAAAATTACATCCGGTTCCTCTGCATCCATTGCTACCAGCGCAGCAGCACCCGAATGAAAAATGCCCGTAATCGAAATATCATCCGCTGCCTTCTTTAGCTTTATGCTCAAGAGTTCTGCACTTGCTTTTTCATCGTCTATAATAATGGCTTTTATCATGCTTTGTCCAAGTTAGTCCATTCCCTAATTATGGGTAAGAATAATTTTACAATGGTTCCTGCTCCATCAGCCTTATCTGTTATAACTGCTGTAGATTTTGTTTTATAAATATCATCAAGAGATTCAATTCTTTCTTTACTCACATTTAATCCAAGTGATTGGTGATGTTGTTTGCGCTCCTGGTACAAAATGGAAGAAGCCTTTCTTCCAATGCCATTATCTTCTACGATACAAATCAACTGGTTTTCTTTTTCTTCAATACTAATAGTCAATAATCCTTTTCCATTATCCTTATGACGCAGACCATGCAAAATTGCATTCTCTACATAAGGCTGAATAAGCAATGGGGGAATTTTATAACCCTGCTCAATCAAATTTTTCGGAATCAAAACTACATGAGTAAAGCGAAAGTCATGACGCTGCTCTTCCAGCTCAATATACAATTGTAAAGCCTCCATATCTTTTTTTATGGAGATGACCGGGTACTGGGAATTTTCTAATACCTGCCGGATAAGTTTAGAGAATTTATTTAAAAAATCTGAAGCTGCTTCCGTATTGTTTTTATGAATATAGGCATCAATGGTATTCATGCAATTAAAAATAAAATGAGGGTTCATTTGGGCCCTCAGCGCTTTCATTTCTGCTTCCGCTTTTATTTTATTGATATGTGTTTTTCTTTCTTCAGCAGCCCGAATACTTTTAATCCGATGCCTTGCTACAATGGTTACCAGTAATCCTAAAGTCAGAGCAGATAAAATAATAAACCACCATGTTTCCCAAAACGGAGGCTTTACTTCAATGATAAGTTCATAGGGCTTTTCGTTCCATTCACCTTGTGCATTAGAAGCTTTTACCTGCAGTGTATAAGTGCCACCATGCGCCAATGAGTATGCAGCAATGCGTTGCTTGTCGGCGTATCTCCATTCTTTCTCCAATCCTTTTAAACGGTATGCATATTTTATCCGGTCATTATTTGTGAAGGTTAATGCAGCATATTCAAATGAAAAATTAGCATCACGATGATCCAGGAATATTTTGGTTAACTTATTTATATCTTGTTCATATTCTTTTCCATTTATTTTAAACGAATGCAATACGACGGGAGGGAATGTTTTATTATTATTCAAAAAATCAGGATTAAAAGATTGAAACCCTCCAGAATTACCAATGTATATTTTTCCGCTCTCATCAATATATAAAGGTGACTCAATATTATTTTCTCTTAAGCCATCCTGTTCATTAAAATGCTCAAAGCTCATTCCTGTAGTATTACACACTGCAAGCCCATCATTTGTTGCAACCCATAAATTGCCCTTTTTATCTTTCACTACGCTTATGACTTTATTACCGGGTAGCCCATTTGTTTTAGTAAATAATCTGAAGGCGTCATTTCCTGAGAGCGGGTTAGTTATTTCTCCTAAACCATAATCATGCAGGCTGAAAAAAATATTTCCTTCTTTACTTTCTGCAATACTCCATACATCTGCCCCGGGAATTTTATAAGTACTATTGTTATAAAATTTTATATTCTTCCTGTCTATTCCAATTATACCTATACCTGAGCGTCCATGAAAACCCGCCCAGATATTGCCTTTGCTATCTTTAAAAAGAGAAAGAATATAATCAGAAGGCATACGGTTATCAACCGGAGAAAAAACGGTTACAACATTTTGTTTTTTATTATAATGCAAAAGGCCCCGGTCCCTTGATGCAAACCAGATGCTGCCATCATCATCTTCTAATGCTGCACTCACCCCCGAATTAAGAAAAGAAACATTTTTTATTAAAGACGAAGGCAATTGAAATTGTTTTGATTTAAAGTTGAAAATCTGCACAGCATTATTATAGCATACCCATAATATTTTATCCCTGTCCAACAAAAGCTGGTTAATATTTTCATGAAAAACTTTGTCCCTGGTAAGCGGATGATTTTTTATTTCACCTGTTCTTTTGTTCATGCTATAAAGACCTTTGCTATGATAAGTGCCAATGAAGAGCATGGAATCTGCAGGGATATCCAAAAAAGTGGTGAGTAGTACATGCCCTGAACCATATACAGTATTATCAGGCACCTCCTGAAAATAAAAGTTATTATTATTTATTTCAAATTTGGTTAAGGGTCTAAACCCGCTACACCAAATATTCCCTTCCCCGTCAGCAAACAATTTAGTTCCTGAAATGGTGAGCTCCCCAGATTTAATGCTTACCATTTTGGTAAACTTACGGGTGCTTATATCAAATATATGGAGGCCGGATAATGTGGCTACCCAAAGTTCGTGTTCGCTTTTATTGATAATGCTGAAAGCAATGTTTCGTGTACTGTTTTCAAGGTGCTGCAAGTCCCAGTTATAGGTATCCCAATGTTCTGTGTTGGGATCAAACTTTTTTATTCCTGCGCCCCAGTTTCCCGTCCATATCATTCCATCATCAGCTATAAACACATTATTGATGGCTGCATGCCTTGAGTTATTTTCTTTTCCATGCGTGGTATCCCGGAATACCTGGAAGAGTTCGGTATCGGGATTGAATTTAATTAATCCAGCATGGCTACCTATCCAGAATATATGATACTTATCTTCCCTGATATCATTAGGGTATGCAGTAGATTCCCATTTAGGAACAGCGGTTGAGTCTTTATTAAATGAAAAAAGTTTTAGGTTGTTATCTTTTTTATTCAGCAAGGCTATGCCTCGCCCAAAAATCACCATCCATATTCTTCCTTTGCTATCCTGAAAAATATTCGTAATATTTTCATTCGTAATATTGATCTCTGTAAAATTTGTATTTCTCCAGGGATGAAATTTTTGATTATCGGGGTCAAATTTCGAGATACCTTTTATACCATCAGCAATCCAGAAGG
>JBDSYV010000221.1:0-8584 GCA_040110925.1 Ferruginibacter sp.
TATAAGAGTAGGTATGAAAAAGGAAAAATTGGAAGCAAATATTAAAGAAGAAGAATTAAAAGAAGTGCAGCAAAATAATGGGGAGGGAAATCAGGTTTAGGGGTTTAGGGGTTTAGGGGTTTAGAAGTTTAGGTGTTTAGTTATATTCTTTAGAATCGCCGATTTTAATTAAGGATTTATTATCTCTTTTTCAAAGGTTTCAACAAATCTTCCAGGCCATTAATTTTTATTTCATAAATAGTTTGTAATAACATACCAATTCTGCCTTTAGGAAATCCTTTTCGTTCAAACCATTCAAGATAGCTTACAGGGAGATTACAAAGCAGGCTGTCTTTGTATTTACCAAAAGGCATTTTCATATTTACAAGATCCAATAATAATTTAGGATCGGGGAGGGGTATTTCTTCCATAAAAAAATATTTTATCTTCCAACGGCGGGTACCACAGGCAGGCTTTCATTTCCATCTTCATTTACGGCCTGTACAGCAAAGAAATAATTGTCTTTTGAAAAAGGTAAAACCATTTCAGTGGATGCAGTAAAATATTTCTTTTGCCAGAAAGCGCTCGTTGTTTCACGCATCATCACATAATAACCTTTAATGCTGCCATGCAAGGAAGGCTGCCAATATAAACGGCTGCTATTGCCAAGCCTTTGTACATCTATTTTTACATCGGCAGGCATTGATGGTGCTTTGGCAAGGTTAGCCAGGGTGGAAAGATTTACTGCCGTATTTTTCCTCAGGTATTCAAAATCCATATATTCAGCAAGGTCGCCATAGGCTATACCTTTTTCAATTCTTACATCCTGGTGCTGGTGCGTATAATTTTCATTCATCTCTGTTATGCGAACCGCAGCAAAACCATTTTCTACCCATGCCGTATGATCGCCACCTCTTAAAAAACGATCATTGCGGTACACCATAACCACCTCAATATTCTCAACATAACGTTCTGCAGTTTCCTTTACATAACGGGCCAGTTGCCTGCTATTGCCATCATTCTCAAGCCCAAGCTGGCGTATATTTTTGGCGTTTTTATCCAGCTCATAAGCAGGTAACCCTTCACTGAAAACTCTTATTCTTGTATTATCTATAATATTTGTTTCATTGCTGTTATTGCTTCCCATAATATCATTATTAAGCACTGCTTCCACATTCCTGTTTTCCTTTCTTGCTTTGCCGGCCATATAATTTGCACCTAATAATCCTTGTTCTTCTCCGCTTACTGCAACAAAAATAACCGTGGCAGGAAAGCCATGCTTACTCATGATCCTTGCACATTCCAACACAGCAGCTGTACCGCTTCCATCATCATTGGCGCCGGGCGAATCATCCTTGCGGTTCATTTCATTGCTCCGCCTGCTGTCAAGGTGCCCGCTGATGACATATATCCTGTTGTCGTTTGGATCTGTACCTTTTAAAGTAGCCACTACATTTCCAAGCACAGTTGCAGTATCAATTCTTCTTTTATCAGGTTGTAAAGTTGTAGTATCAATAAAAGCTGTTAACCTTCCGCCAGATTGTGTTGCAAACTGGTTAAACTTATTCAATACATAGTTGCGTGCCGCACCAATGCCTTTTTTAGAATTTGTTTGCGTACTTAACGTATGCCTTGTGCCAAATGCAACCATGGCATTGATGAAAGATTTTAAAGAATCTGCAGAAACTTCTTTTACCATTTTGTCAATTGCCGGATCACGATTGATAGTCGTTTGTCCAGTGCAAATTGTATGAAGTGTGAAAAATGAAATCATCAGCAGAATTTGTTTTGACATAATATTTTTTTTAAAAATTATTTTTTTGCAAAGAGAAAACATTGTTGGCCTATTGACTAAATGACCAATGACTAAAAACTTCCCACTGCTAACCGCCGACTGCCTACTGCTTCTTTACCCATTCTTATGCTCGCTATATTTTCGCCACTTATCAATCACGTTCGTCATGTCTTCCGGCAATTCACTGGTAAACAACATTTCTATTTTTGTTGAAGGATGCAGGAAACCAAGTTCTCTTGCATGCAATGCCTGGCGTGGGCATATTGCAAAACAGTTTTCTACAAACTGTTTATATTTTGTGTAGACCGTTCCTTTTACAATCCTGTCTCCTCCATAAAAATCATCATTGAATAATGGATGACCAATATGTTGCATGTGAACCCTTATCTGGTGTGTGCGGCCCGTCTCCAATCTACATTCTACAAGTGTAACATAATTAAAACGCTCCAGTATTTTATAATGTGTAATGGCTTCTTTGCCATGTTCGCCTTCAGGGTAGGTCGTAAATAATTTTCTTTGCCGCTGGCTCCTGCCCACATGGCCGGTTATGGTTCCTTCTTCATTATCAAAATCGCCCCATACCAGTGCGGCATACCTGCGGTGCACTGAATGGTTGAAAAATTGTTTTGCCAGGTTGCTCATCGCTTTCTGGTTTTTAGCCATTACAAGCAAACCACTTGTGTTTTTATCAATGCGGTGAACAAGGCCATACCGCGGCAATTCATTTTCATCAATTTCACCTACACTGTTTCTCAGGTACCAAGCTACAGCATTGACCAAAGTGCCGGAAGGGTTGCCACTGCCGGGATGTACGACCATGCCTACGGGCTTGTTGATGATTAATATATCATCATCCTCATAAACAATGTTCAGCGGTATTTCCTGTGGAATGATTTCACTGCTATGGGGCGTATTGCTATCGAAAATAATTACTTTATCCCCTGGCTTAATTTTGTAATTATTTTTAATGGGCTTATCATTTACCAGCACAAGTTCATTTTCTATCGCCTGTTGAATTTTATTGCGTGTTGCCCCTTCAATACGGTTCATCAGGAATTTATCAATACGAAGCGGTTCCTGGCCTTTATCTATCACCAATGCAAGGCGTTCGTAAAGTTCTTCTGATTCCGGTATTTCTTCTTCAATCATAGTCATAATAAAATTCTAAATTCTAAACTCTAAACTCTAAACTCTAAACTCTAAACTCTAAACTCTAAACTCTAAACTCTAAACTCTAAACTCTAAACTCTAAACATTATTTTTGCAAATTAAATCAATACAGTGGATAAGCAACCCGTGATATATAAAGACCTTGGTGTAATAGACTATAAAAAGGCCTGGGACATACAAGAGCAACTGCTGCAGGAAAATGTTGCCATAAAAACGGCAGCCCGTTTATCCGGAACAAATTCACCAGCAACAAGCCTCCCCACCAAACATTATTTTTTGTTATGTGAACATCCACCCGTTTATACGCTTGGTAAAAGCGGCAGTATGGATAATATGTTGATGACTGACGCTGAAATGCAGGAGCATGGTATAGAATTTTTTAAAACCAACCGAGGTGGTGATATTACTTTTCATGGATTGCAGCAAATTGTGGGTTATCCTATATTAGACCTTGAGAAATTTTATACAGATATTGGAAAATACCTGCGAAACCTTGAGGAAGTTATTATTGATGCATTGTCAGTGTATGGCATAAAAGGAGAAAGAAGTAAAGGTGAAACGGGTGTATGGATTGAGCCGGGAATTGCAGGGTGTGAAAGAAAAATATGTGCACTGGGTGTGCGCTGCAGCAGGTGGATTACCATGCATGGATTTGCATTGAATGTAAATACAGATTTAGATTATTTTAATAATATCATTCCTTGCGGTATTCAAAACAAAAAAGTTACATCTATTGAAAAAGAAGTTGGCCATAAGGTGGATTATGACAATATGAAATTGTCTATAAAAAAAAGCTTTGAAAAAATATTTGAAGTAGAGATACAGCCTGAATTATCAGCGGTTATTTAATTTTCTTGGTAACTCCACCGCAGGACCTTTTATTTCCCTTGCAACATAAAACCGGTTTTTTTCTACCAATAATCCGCTTTCAAAAATTTCGAAGCGATACCAGCCTGCTTTTATAAAATTTACTTTGTCCAGTATGAGGAAATCATCTTTTAGATTGTTGAGTTCAAAAACAAGGTTCTCCAATTCATCATAAAATTTCACCTGGTATTTCTTGTAAAGCGCATCAGGCAGGTTAATGACCACATTATTGTCTTTTGTTGTAAATATTTTACTGCTTGGATAAGTAATTTCATTTTTATCCTTTATTGCCGGGGGAGGGGGAATTTGTAGACTCGAATCCTGCAGTGGATTTATTGAAGAACTATCATTGCCCACAGGTTCGAAGCGTAAATTCTTTATTGGTCGTTCTGCCGGTGAAAGAATATAGGCACCACCTTCAAATGAAATAAAAACCCTGTACCACATCCTGGTGAAAGGTGGATCAATATCTGCGTATCCATTTTCAATATTCTGGGGATTAAGTACAGTACCGATAGTGGTATAGTTTTTTGCGCTGTCGTATGATCGTTGTATGCTGATATTGGACACTGGAAGGCTATACTGGTTGCGCCAGCTTACAATTATTTTACCATTAAGATTATTAACAGAAATAGCAGGAAGCACCTGCTGTGCGTTGCTGCAGGTAAATATGAATATAAAACAGAATAAGACAAAGCCAGATTTTATCATAGTTATCAGTGCTCTATGGCAAATATATTAATACATCCACCATCATTTGTTGTAGGAAAGAGATTTCCTGTTAAAAAAAACATTAAAAAACAAGAACGCCTTCTTTTAAAGATTGATTTCCCTGCAATCCACCGGTATGAAGGCAAAGAATATGGTCACCCTCTATAAAATAATTCTTTTCAATATTATCCCAAACTCCAAACATCATTTTACCTGTGTAAACAAAATCGAGTGGTATTGTATGCAGAGCATAAAAATCATTCATATAACGAATAAGTTCAGGAGAAAATTTTGCATAGCCACCAAAATGGTAATCATTCCATATGGTTAATGTATTACTATCAAAACCCGGGACCAGTTTTTCTAAACGGGTTTTCACATCATGCATATTTTTTAATACTGGTATGGCTACAAATTCTATAACCGATTTGTGACTAAGGAGGCCTGAAAGCGTAGTTGTTGTGCCTACTGCTGTGCAAATATGCGTAGGCTTGCCATCCAAAAGAAGCAGCAATATATCTGCAGCACCTTTTGCACCAACCGGGCTAAAGCCGCCTTCAGGAATAAACATTAAGTTATTGGTAGTATTGTAATTTTCTTCCTTTGAAATTAAACTGTACTCTTGTCTTGTAACAAATTCTAATGTCATTCCATACTCAAGGCATTGTAAAAGGGTATGTGAAAGCACAGCTGGTTTTTCACCCCTTACAATGCCGGTGCAACTGATGCCCAGTTCTGCGCAGGCAAATGCTGTGGCAGCAAGATGATTGCTAAATGCCCCACCAAAGGTTATAATGGCCTGTTTATTTTTTAATGCTGCTTCAAGAAAATACCGCAGCTTAAAGATCTTATTTCCAGAAACTATTGGATGAATTAAATCCAGCCTGGCTATACTGAGTTTAATATTCTTTTGCTCCAGTAGCGGATGGCGTAATTGTTGAATAACAATATGGTCAGGTATGAAAGGCAACATTTATAAATAAAGGTCTTTATTTTTGCCCGGCAAATTTTAAAACATTTTTTTCTGCCGGGGTTGCTGTCTTTTCCAACCCCTGTTTCAAAATAATAAATACATATGCAACCTACACTTTTGATTTTAGCAGCAGGGATGGCGAGCCGGTACGGCAGCATGAAACAGACTGAAGGCTTTGGCCCATCCGGAGAAACCATAATGGATTATTCTATTTACGATGCTATCAGTGCAGGTTTTGGTAAGGTGGTATTTATCATACGCAAAGATTTTGCAGATAATTTTAAGGCAAATTTTGATGCTAAACTTGCCGGCAAAATTGCCGTGGATTATGTGTACCAGGAAATGAATTGCTATGTAGATGATGAAGAAATTATTGCGGCCAGGCAAAAACCCTGGGGCACGGGCCATGCCATTATGTGTGCCATGGATGCAGTGAAAGAACCCTTTGCAGTAATTAACGCCGATGATTTTTATGGCACAGATGCGTTTAAAAAAGCCGCTAATTTTTTAAAAAATGATTGTAATGAAAAAACCTATGCTATTATTGGCTACCAGCTTAATAAAACATTGAGTGAGCATGGAACAGTAAGCAGGGGCGTATGCCAGGTAAATGAGGAAGGTAATCTTGTGGAAATAAAAGAGCGTACGAAAATTTATCCTAAAGAAGGTAAAGTTGTTTATGAGGAAAATGATATATCCACAGAAGTAGATGCTACGTCAAGTGTATCAATGAATTTCTGGTGTTTTCATCCATCAGTTTTTGAAATAGCGAAAAAACTTTTTGAGGAATTTGTAAAACAGAATAAGGAAAATGTAAAAGCTGAATTTTTCATTCCCATCATCGGTGATTACTTTATAAAAGAACATGGCACCATAAAAGTAATTCCTACATCCTCACAATGGTTTGGGGTTACGTATAAGGAAGATGCGCCGGTAGTAAAGGAAAGCCTGGATAAGCTAATTAAGTGTGGAGCATACCCCGAAAGGCTTTGGGGAGAATAAAAGTTCAAGTGGATTTAGGCGTTCAAGAGCCGTCTATAACGTCAGCCAAGCATTATCAATTATCCAATAACCCATTATCAATTAACTTAATTCCCTTTAATCATAAATACATATTCTTCTAGTTTTTTAATCTGGCTCACACGGTCTATACCTTTCATTGAAGGATTGGTAGTAATGCGGCTGTTACTATATTCAGGTATTTTTTTTACTTCTTCTACTGCCTTATAAATATTTGCAGACTTTATGGCATATACCACGCCCTGTGCAGTGGTTTCAGTGCTGGTGATGATGCCTACTACTTCACCGTTAGCATTTATTACCGGCGATCCGCTGCTACCTTCATTGGCGGCTGTGCTTAACTGGCAATAAATGGTATCCATCTGGTAGCCGTTTTTGGCACTAATATACCCTTCACCATAAACCACTTCCTGCTTTGGGTAACCAAGCATAAATACATGCTCACCAAGATTAGCTGCATTCCTTTTAATGGCATAGGGTAATGCTGCCATCTTTTTAAAATGTTCATCAGTGACCTGGATTATGGCCAGGTCTTTTTCTACATCAATAAAAACGGCTTTTGCTATAAACTGTATGCCTTTATTATTTTCTATAATCAACCCGTTATGGGCTTCATTTACCACGTGGGCATTCGTTACAATCAGTTTATTTGCCGGGTCAACCATAAAACCTGTAGCCCGGAATTTTGCTTCACCAGTAAGCACAGCTGCTGGCGGAACAGATGCATTTGCAGCCTCAAGCTGATTTATTTTATTTTCTATCTGTCGGGTTTTATTTTCCTGCTGGTTAAGTTTTTCAACAAGGGGTTTAATATTGGTGGCTTTTTGTGTGCTTACAGAAGACACCACGCTGGCAATAAAAATAGAAACAATCCCTGCAATTGAAGCTGCCACTGCAATAGTGCGTTTGCTACGATGCCAGAGTTGAATGATCTTAGCCTGGCCCTGGGCAGATTTAGGTGTAATTATTCCTTCCTGTGAAAGAGTAGCCTGTACATCATGCAGGTTTGCCATATAACTTCGGGCATGATTATGTTTTTGAAACTGGTTAAGGAAAAAAACATGTTCTACCACAGCCTGGTCCAGTTCAGAGTTATTTTTCCTCAGGTCTTCAAAATATATTATTTCTTCGGCAGACATCTCCCCGTTCACGAAGCGCTCAACAGCATCAATAAGTAAAGTATCTTCCATTATTCAATGTTTTTATATTGTGCAAAAAACAATTTCTTCAGTCTCACCAGGCACTTATATTTCTGGGTTTTTGCATTATCAGCATTGGTATATCCAAAATCGGCAGCTATTTCCTGCATAGATTTCTTTTGTAAGTAATAAGCATCCAGCAGGCTTTTACATGGTTCCCCGATTTTTGCCATAGCCATTTCCATTAATAGAAAATCGTTTTGACTCTTTTCGTGATGCTCAAGGTCTTCTTCTACAGCAACAGTTTCTTCTATTTCCACATTTGATGGCAGGTAACGCTGCATTTGCTGCAACTTCTTCAACCAAAGCCGCCTGCATACAGAATAAATAAAGGTCTTAAGCTGGCAATGCAATTCAAAACTCCCGGAAATCGATTTTTGATAAAGCACAATCATCACTTCCTGGAAAATATCAGCAGCATCATCAGTGTTGCCATTATTGTTTACCACCATTGACTGCACCATCTTGTAATGATCCCTGTATATCCTTTCAATACACAGTTTATCCTCCTTTGCTAAGCCTTCCAGTAAAATTTTTTCTTCTTCTATATTAGACACTGGCTGATATTAATACGTTTTTATTGATTTTGTAACCCAATGGAGGGCAAAAATAATTGTTTAAAGAATGATGGGTTACCTTTTTTTAAAAGTGGTATTAACAGGAAATTATAATTTTAAATCAAAAAATCAACAATGAAAAAATTCTTAGCAGTTGCTTTAATCGCAGCTTCATTTACAGCTTGTAACGACGGAGACAAAACAACAGAAACCACAACTGGTTCTGATACTTCAATGATGGTTACTCCAAATCCAGCTGACACCGTAATGGTTGTAACTGATACTACAGTTAAAACTACTACCACTACAATGG
>JBDSYV010000222.1:0-5952 GCA_040110925.1 Ferruginibacter sp.
ATGTCCATGTTAAGTTTTTATGTGATTAATCTGGATTTTTTAACGGGCAGCTAAGATAGGGAATGATTGTTCATAATAACAATTAAATAATATTCAAAATGATTGAAAATGCATCATTTTACCGTAAAAATGACTGAAATATGGCCATAATTCGCTAAAAAATGGCATTTTTCCTAAAAATGAAAAATGGGCAAATTCCTTTAAGAATTAACCCATTTACAGTATTTTTTTGAAAAATTATTCCTTCACTCTTTCCACATAATCACCGGTTTTTGTGGTAATTCTAATGAGCTCACCTTCATTAACAAACAAAGGAACATTTACGGTTGCTCCTGTTTCTACAGTGGCAGGTTTTAGCGTTCGGGTGGCTGTATCGCCTCTCATACCGGGTTCGCTATAGGTAACTCTTAATACAATTTTATCCGGCAATTCTACGCCCATTGGCAGGTCTGTTTCGCCATTAATCAAAACAGAAACTTCCTGGCCGTCTTTCAAAAACTGGGGTGCATCTATCATGGTTTCGGCTACGGCAATCTGTTCAAAGGTTTCATTGTCCATAAAGTTGTAACCACTATCATCTTTATACAGGAATTGGTATGATTTACGCTCAACCCTAACCGGGTAAATGGTTTCACCACTATTCCATGTTACTTCTATGGAGCGGTTATTATCTACACCTTTAAGTTTTGCCCACACTTTAGCGGCAGCACGGGCGGTTTTATTTTGTCCAAAATCAATTACAGAATACAGGCTGCCATCTACTTTGATGATAAGCCCTGAACGCACGTCTGCTGTAGTAGCCATAAATATATTTTAAAAATTAGGCTGCAAAAGTAGCGAACCCAAGCCTAACCCAAATTAGTTTTTAGCATTATTTTTCGTTCCTAATTATTTTTTGTCACATATAATCGGTTAGTTTTATCAAAAATCACAAGTTGAAAAATTTAATTCTATTTTTTGTAGCTATTGGTATCTCCTCTATCAGTATTGGCCAGGCAGATAGTTTGCCCATTTATAAAAGATTTCCTGATGTACCTCCTCTTAAACTTCGTACGGTTCCTGACAGTTTATTATTTGTAAAAACTGATTTACCTAAGAAGAAGCCATTGCTGATAATGATATTTAGTCCTGATTGCGATCATTGCCAGGTGGCTACAAAGGATTTGCTGAAACAAATAAAACTTTTTAAAAAAGTTCAGATTATAATGGTATCCTCCCTGGATTTTGCCAATATTCTTGCTTTTTATAAGTCATATAAAATTGCGGACTATCCAAATATTATTATGGCCAGGGACCCTGCATATTTCCTGGGTACATTTTATAGTATTAAGAATTTTCCATCTTTATTTCTCTATGATAAAAAGGGTAAATTGGTACGTGAATTTGAAGGATCAGTATCTTTTTCAGAGATTGCCGGATGGCTGAAATAGAGAATGGCGTTACGGCACTTCTTCTATTAACAGGTTTATAAAAGCTTTAATACAAAGCTGATAAATATCATAACAGAATTGACTTCAGTGTTAATTATATCTTGCACATTCACCTTAACTTCGCTGCGCTTCTTAAAATTATTTATCTCAAAAACTAAAAATATTTGATATGAAAGTAACTGTAGTTGGTGCTGGTGCTGTAGGTGCAACCTGTGCTGATAATATTGCCCGCAAACAATTGTGCGATGAACTGGTAATACTTGATATTAAAGAAGGTGTAGCTGAGGGCAAAGCCATGGACCTGATGCAGACTGCACAGATAGAAGGATTTGATACCAAAGTAACGGGCAGCACAAATGACTATGTAAAAACTGCAGGCAGCACTGTAGCAGTTATTACATCTGGCATACCACGTAAACCAGGAATGACACGTGAAGAACTGATTGGCATTAATGCAGGTATAGTAAAAACAGTTACTAAAAACTTACTGCAATATTCTCCTGATTTAATAATAATTGTTATTAGCAATCCAATGGATACGATGACTTACCTGGCTTTGAAAAGCAGTGGTATTCCTAAAAACAGGATCATCGGTATGGGAGGAATTTTAGATAGTGCAAGGTTCCGTTATTTCCTCAGCCAGGCAATGCAATGCTCACCCAACGACCTTCAGGCAAATGTTGTGGGTGGACATGGCGATACAACTATGATTCCACTTACGAGACTTGCAACTTATTGCGGTACACCTGTTTCTAATCATCTTGATGCAGAAAAACTTAAGAAAGTGGCGGCTGATACCATGGTTGGTGGGGCAACACTTACAGGCTTATTAGGTACAAGTGCCTGGTATGCACCTGGTGCTGCCGGTGCATTTTTGGTGGAGGCGATTGTAAGAGATGAAAAAAAATTGGTGCCTTGCTGTGTATCACTTGAAGGCGAGTATGGCCTTAATGACATCTGTATTGGGGTGCCTGTAATAATAGGCAGGAATGGCTGGGAGAAAATTGTTGATTTTGAACTGAACGATGAAGAAAAAGCAGCCATGCAAAAAAGCGCCGAAGCAGTAAGAAGTATGAACAGTGTGCTGGCAACTTTGGATATTTAGAATGGAACATTTAAGATTGAATATAAAGAAATTCCGGATCAGCTGTGGACCCGGGATTTTTTTTAACTCACACCATCTACCTGTGTTTCTTTTTCAATCTTTTGCACCAATCCCTGCAAAACTTTTCCAGGGCCACACTCTGTAAAATGAGTGGCGCCATCTGCAATCATTGCTTGTACGCATTGTGTCCATTTTACGGGGCCGGTAAGTTGGGCAATCAGGTATTGCTTTATTAGGGCAGGTTCCGAAATTGCTTCAGCAACTACATTCTGGTATATAGGGCAATGAGGCGTATTAAAGTGAATAGATTCTATTGCTGCAGCTAATTCCTCTCTTGCAGGCAACATTAATGGGGAATGAAAAGCGCCGCCAACAGGAAGTTTGAGCGCCCTTTTAGCCCCTGCAGCTTTAAGCCTTTCGCAGGCTATATCAATTCCTAATATGGAACCGCTGATGACCAATTGGCCGGGGCAATTATAATTTGCAGGAACAACTATTTCTTCCGTATCTGTATGTATGGCTGCACAAATTTCTTCCACAATATTATCTGCTAAACCGAGGATCGCCGCCATTGAGGAAGGGTTTTTTTCGCAGGCCTTCTGCATAGCGTTGGCTCTTACTGAAACCAGTTTTAAAGCATCTGCAAAATCTAAAACGCCAGCTGCAACCAATGCAGAAAATTCTCCCAGGGAATGCCCTGCAACCATATCTGGATTTGCGCCTTCAATATTTTTATATGCAGCAATCGAATGTAGGAATATGGCTGGTTGTGTAACTGCGGTTTGCTTTAATGCTTCATCAGCGCCATCAAACATTACGGCTGCAATATCGAATCCTAAAATATCATTTGCCTGTATGAAAAGTTGTTTTGCCTGTTCATTATTGTCATAAAGGTTTTTTCCCATGCCGGTAAACTGTGCACCCTGGCCGGGAAATATATATGCGTGAGCCATATTATTTTTTTGATGAAAGACGAAAATAAATTTTTTATTGATACAGCTTAAAACAATATAATTTTCTTAATGAAGGGTGGAGCTGATCAGTTTCATAAACTCGCTTCTTGTTTCATGTTTTTCAAACTGCCCTGAGAAAGCGGAAGTGGTAGTAACAGAGTTTTGCTTTTGTACGCCACGCATCATCATACACAAATGATTGGCTTCAATAACAACTGCTACTCCTAAAGGATTTAAAGTATCTTTTATGGCATCTAATATCTGGTGGGTAAGCCTCTCCTGCACCTGCAAGCGGCGGCTGTATACATCCACTACCCGGGCAATTTTACTTAAACCCGTGATAAAGCCGTTGGGAATATAAGCTACATGTGCCTTACCATAAAAGGGAAAAAGATGATGCTCACACATGCTGTATAACTCTATATCTTTTACAATGATCATTTCGCTGATATCTTCATGAAATTTTGCAGATTCAAGAATAGCTTTTGCATCCATACTGTAACCTTGAGTTGAGTACATCATTGCCTTGGCAAGTCTTTCAGGTGTCTTCGTTAATCCTTCCCTGTCCACATCTTCACCTAACAGGCCAAGGGCTTCCTTATAATTTTTTTTCAGGCCTTCCAATATTGCTTCGTCGTAAGTTTCAATTTTTTTGTATGACATGAAATTATTTTTATCAGTTTATTTATGCAGGATATTCCACAAAATTTCTTTCAGTTTCATAAAGCCTAACCTGCAATTCTAATTTATTATCTATTAACGGTCTTAGTAATTCAAAAATAATTATGGCAATATTTTCTGCCGTGGGATTCAGGTCTTTAAATTCGATGCAATCTTCATTGAGGTTTTTGTGATCGAATTTATCTAAAACATTATTGCGGATGATATCACTTAGCTGTTTAAGGTCCATCACAAATCCTGTTTCTTTATCTGGTTCACCAGTTAGCTTTACTACCAGGTCATAATTGTGACCATGAAAATGTGGATTGTTACATTTACCAAAAACCTTGTCGTTGGTTGCCATATCCCATTCCGGGTTGAAGAGCCGGTGTGCAGCATTAAAATGTTCTTTGCGGTAAACAGATACTTTGTGCCCCATAATTATAAAAACAAAAGAATGAACAAAAGGTTATATAAATTACCGGCTTTTTTAAAAACCAGTTTATTTTATTACCGGCTGTCACCAAAGTATTCAACAAAAATCCTTGGTGTTTCGTAAAGTTTAAGGCTATGCAACTGAACCTGTGAAGGCAAATTTGGTGCTAATTGTTTCCAGATTTCAATCACCAGGTTTTCAATGGAACAGATTTTACCTTTCATAAAATCTACATCTTCATTCAGGTTTTTGTGATCAAGTTTTTCAGTGACATATTCCTTTATGATTTCGCTTAGTTTTTTCACATCATATACAAAACCAGTATCTGCATCGGGCCAGCCTTTTATAGTAACATACAAATCAAAATTATGCCCATGCCAGTTTTCATTTGCACATTTACCAAATACATCATCATTTTTTTCTTTACTCCATGATGGATTAAATAATTTATGTGCAGCATTAAAATGTTCTTTTCTTGTAATGTAAAGCATTGAGCCTAAAAATTTTTGCAAAGGTAAGTGGCTGCTGGCTAATATGTAATGAATATAGCTGAAATTTGCTTTATGCAAATATTGGTAGTAGCAGCAACCGGGATGGAAATTGCGCCGTTTATGGCTAACAATCCTGCTGATGATATTCTGATTGCAGGCGTGGGATCTCCAGCCACGATTTATCATTTACTCAAGCGGCTTCAGCAGGTAGACTATGACATGGTAATACAGGCGGGGATAGCCGGAAGTTTCAACGCACAAATTCCCTCTGCGTCATCAGTATTAGTTTATCGGGATGTTTTTGCCGACCTGGGCATTGAAGAAAATGGAGCATATTATACCTTAGGAGAAAAAGGCCTTATTGATACAGATGCTTTTCCTTATACAAATGGTTGGTTAGTTAATGATAACCCTTTACTTGAGCAGATTGATTTGCCCAAGGTTACTTCAATTACAGTAAATAAGATCAGTGACAGTAAAGCGCAGGAGGAACAATTTGTCCAAAAGTTTGTTTCCGATATTGAAAGCATGGAAGGTGCAGCATTACATTATATATGCCTGCAGGAGCAGGTTCCTTTTTTGCAATTAAGAAGCATCAGCAATACAATAGGGGAGAGAGATAAAACCAAATGGAACATGAATCCTGCTATTGAAAACCTTAATATGAATCTTGAATCAGTTATTCATTTTCTAAAACAAAATTTTTGAGCAATACTATACAAATCGGTTTTTCGCCATGCCCGAATGATACTTTTATTTTTGATGCATTGGTGCATAAGAAAATTGATACCGGTGATTTGAATTTTGAACCAGTGTTAGCAGATGTAGAAACACTGAATGAATGGGCGATGGAAAAAAAACTGGCTGTTACCAAGCT
>JBDSYV010000223.1:0-20346 GCA_040110925.1 Ferruginibacter sp.
CCACTGGCAATTTTTATACAGGAAGTATTACACAGTCTATTGAGTTTCCTTCTGTTTACAAAAACCAATACCGTTTGCAAAAAGGGCAAATTGCTATTGCACAAAAAGAAAAACAAATAACAGAAGCAGAATTAAAATACAGGGTGAAACTTTTGTATCTCGAAATACAGTTCACCGATTCGCTGGTAAAGCAATTATACATCCAGGATACGTTGTATGAAAAAATTAAAATGTCAGCCATTCGCCAGTTTACTGCCGGGCAGATAAATTACCTGCAACAAATATTTGCCGAAACACAATACGGCGAAATTCATATTCAATATGTACAGGCCATTTCAAAGGCAAAATCTGTAAAGGCGCAATTGCAATGGTACACAGGCTTGAAAGATGATTTTATGGTGCAGCCATTAACGGTTTCAGTCAGCAGCCAGCAACCCTACCTTTTACAGGATTCAACAATATTTTTTTCCAATCCATCTGTTCAGCTATTCCAGCAACGGCAATTAAATGCCAAACAAAATGTTGCCCTGCAAAAAAGCAAGGCTCTACCTGGATTAGCCTTTGGCTATTTTAACCAGGGCGAAAGAGATACAAAATGGTATAACCGTTTCCGTTTCGGGATTACAATTCCATTATGGCTTGGCCAATACCAAAGCCAAATCAACGCAGCTAAAACAGAACAACAGGTTTTGCAAAGCAAACAGGAAGGTTTGCAGCAGGAATTATCCTTACAAGCCATTAATGCAGGTGGAGAAATGCAAATAAACAGGCAATTGGTACAATACTATCAGCAAACCGCCCTGCCAAAAGCCAGGGAGATCATCATTACTTCGCAACGTTTTTTTAGAAGTGGAGAAATTGATTATACCAGCCTGTTGAGAAACAATAATGATGCGTATGCTATTTATCGGAAATACCTTGAAGCAATCAAGAACTATAAGCAGAGTGTTATTAATTATCAATATTTAATAGGCCAATTATGAAACAATTATTAATTATTTTATTGTGGTTACCAGTATTAGCGTTTGCACATGGAGATGAAGAACATGGTGATGCAAAAAAAGCAGTTTCAACATCCAGATATTTTTCATCAGAAGCATTTTCTGATAAATATGAATTGCTGGTAAAATACGGTCCGCTTACTCCGGGGAAAGTAGCGGTACTAAAACTTTTTATCAGTGAGTATAATACCAATAAGCCGCTGGATACAGCAAGCTTAACATTAACAGTTGCCGGAAACCCAAATATAAAAGTAACTGTGACCCGGCTTGATAAAGGAGTGTATGAACTGAAAGCAATATTCCCTGAAAAGAAAGCATACAGTTTAGTAGCAGATATTAATAGCGCTGTTGGTGCCGATTTAATACAGGTAAATAATATTGAACCAGGAAAAGAATTGGCAGCAGCTGAAGCTCGGGATGGAGCCCATTCGCATTGGTACAGCAGCAATTTGTTTTTTGGATTAATGGGATTTTTGATTGGAGCAATAGTTATGTTTTTCATCAGCAAAAAAAGAAACAGGAGAGTAACAACTGCGACAATCATTCTTTTCTGTTTACTGCCAACAGCCACCTACAATACACTGTCTGCCCATGGCGACGAAGGCCATGGAGACGGTGCGGCAAAAACAGGTGGCTCATCTACTACTTTTATAATAGAAAAAGAAACACAGTTCCTTTTTAATATTCTTACACAAAAAATAGGTGCCGGCGATTTTAATGAGTCAACTGTTTTGTTAGGAACTGTTACAGCTGCACCACAGGGCAAAGCAGTAATACAATCCCCGCAAACAGGCAAAATTGTTGCGCTGAGAGTAACCCCCGGTCAGCAGGTAGGTCGTGGACAGGTGCTTGCAGTAGTAGAACAACAGGTAGATGCAGGCACACAAATAGACATCCTTTCGCAAAGAAATATAGTGAACTCAGAATATGAAGCTGCCAAAGCACAATATGAAAGATTGAAAAGCATCGAAGATATCGCTGCTAAAAAAGATGTAACCGAAGCAAAAGCCCGATATGAAAGTGCGAAGCGAAATAAACAGTTATTTGAGGCCAACGCAGGTGGTAGTGCCGGAAGCACAAAATTGGTTACACTCACTTCTCCTATCAATGGTGTGGTAGGTACTTTCAACTATTCAATTGGTGCAGTAGTAAATACAGGCGAGACCTTGTTTGAAGTTACCAACCTCAACCAGGTGTTTGTAGAAGCACAGGTGTTTACTGCTGATGTTGCCAAATTGAAATCAGCTACTTCTTTTACAGCCACTTCAAATAATGATACGCTGTCTTACAAACTTAAAATGACAAGCACCGCACAAACGGTTAATGCAGACAATCAATCGCAGAAAGTTGTATTTGAAATTTTAAATCCGAACAATCAATTTAAAATAGGAGAGAACATAAAAGTAAGAATGACGGGGAGTGATGTTATCCGGCAGGTGGTAGTGCCCAATGAAGCTATTACCGACGTGAATGGCAAGCCTGCCATTTTTATTAAAGATAAGGCAGAGCAATACAGCATCAGCTTTGTAGTAAAGGGGCAGAGCAATGACAAATTCACAGTGATAAATAAAGGAACGGAAGATGGTGAAAGGGTAGTAACTACTAATGTTTATCAAATGAAAATGATATACTTAAATCAATAATTATTTAAAATAAAAAATCAATAAAATGAAAAAAGTAAAAAGTATTCTATTAATGACTATGGCAGTATTTTGCTTCACTATGGTGAATGCGCAAACAACGAAAACTAAAACGAAAAACAGTGTCACAGTTGCTGATTCGGTTTATCAATGCTCCATGAAATGTGAGGGTGAAAAAACATATAAGAAGGCGGGTAAATGTCCTGTTTGCAATATGAAATTAAAACCAATGCCCAAACCAGCGGCTATCACTTATCAATGCCCCATGAAATGTGAAGACGAAAAAACATACAGCAAAGCAGGGAAATGCCCTGTATGTAATATGAACCTGAAAACAAAAGTAACTCCTGTTGCAAAAGTTCAGTATCAATGCCCCATGAAATGTGAGGGTGAAAAAACATATAAGAAGGCGGGGAAATGCCCTGTTTGTAATATGAAATTAAAGCCAATGCCGAAACCTGCTGCTATTACTTATCAATGTCCCATGAAATGTGAAAGCGAAAAAACATACAACAAAGCAGGTAAATGTCCTGTATGCAATATGAAACTTAAAGCAATGCCCAGCCCTGTTGCAAAAGTTCAGTATCAATGCCCCATGAAATGTGAAGGCGATAAAACTTATAGCAAAGAAGGCAAATGCCCCGTATGTAATATGGCATTAAAAAAAGTAAAGACCGAAAAAGTAAAAGAAAGTCACGACGGGCATAATCATAATTAAATAAATAATAAAACAAATAAAAAATGAAACAGGTATTAAAATTCACCACGGCGTTTATTGCGATTGGCACAATCGCATTTTTATCGTCTTGCAATAACAATGCATCTACAGAAAAAACCACATCAACAGATACTGTCGCACAAACTACGGGAGAACATGCACATCAATACCGCTGCCCGATGAATTGTGAAAAAGGAAAAACCTATGACAAGGAAGGCAACTGCCCGGTATGCGGCATGAAGCTGGAACATTTTGATGGTGTTGATAATGGTCTTACATACAAAATGGAATTTGCAGCTGCACCCACCCAGGTTGAAGCTGGCAAAGCCGCTGTACTAACATTTACTCCAAAAGCTGCTGGTAAAGAAAGTGAAGCAGTGGCGCTGGATGTGCAACATGAAAAGAAAATCCATTTAATAGTGGTAAGCAACGACCTCAGTTATTTTGAACATATCCATCCCGATTACCAGTCAGATGGCTCTTACAAAATAACGGTATTGGAAAATAATAAATCCTACAGCAATGGTCCGGGTAAAAATGAAACACGTTTTGCAAATGGTGGCGAGTATACCTTGTTTGCAGATTACCTGCCAAGCGGAGGAAGCCACCAGGTAGAAAAAATATCTTTAAATGTAAAAGGCACAGCAAAACCACGGGTTACATACAATGCAAATAAATTAACAAGCACATCGGACAACTTCACTGTAACCCTGCAACCAACAGGTGAAAAATTAATCACCGGTACACAAATGCATATTGCAGCGGAGCTCACACAAAATGGCAAAGCCATTGATGTAAATACGTTAGAAAATTATCTCGGTGCTAAAGCCCACATGGTTGTGGTTAGTTTAAATGACAAAGAATACCTGCATGTGCATCCTGATGTGAGTGCAGGTAAATTTGATTTGCATACGACGTTCAAAAAGTCTGGTATATATCGTGGCTGGATTCAGTTTCAGAGTGCCGGAAAAGTGCATACTGTAGATTTTGTGATGGAAGTAAAAGATGGAACGGCCGCAGACATTAAGAAAGCAACGGAAGGACATGATGCAAAAGAAGCTGGTCATGAAGAGCATTAATTTTTTGGGTAAAAGGGTTTGGCTAAAGTCAAACTCTTTTACTTATAATTTTTCAGCTGTTAAAAAATGCGTTATGCAATTGAATAAGATTTTATTATTTGTAGTAGTAATCTGCTGCACTGCAACTTTTGCACCGGCACAGCAGGCAAAGAAAACGGAGGAAGTTTGTTACAACCCCAATGCAAAGGGTGATACCAGCAAACGAAGTATAAAATCTGCGGCGGTGGGTAAGATAGGAGATGCCAGTATCTCTATTAATTACCATTCACCGGGTGTGCGTGGCAGAAAAATCTGGGGTGGCTTAGTTCCCTACAATGATGTTTGGGTAACAGGTGCTCACAATGCAACCAATATAGAAATTGATAAAGATTTTATGGTGGCAGGTACAACCATACCAAAAGGCAAGTATGCCATTTTTACTATTCCGGGCAAGGAGGTATGGACAATTATTATCAACAAAAACTGGGAACAGCATTTAACCGATGATTATTTGCAAAAAGAAGATGTAGTAAGAATAAAAGTTAAGCCAATCAAACAAAAGAAAATAACAGAGCGGTTACAATATTATATAGAAGATGATAAAAATGGTAATGGAAAAATTGCAATAGCATGGGAGCTTTTGAGGATTGAATTTAATGTAAGTATAAATAAATAAAAATGGAACATCAACACACAAAACAGCAATACAGCTGCCCCATGCATCCCGAAGTAATTAAGGAAGAACAGGGCGATTGCCCTTTGTGTGGTATGCAGCTTGTTCCATTAAAGCTAGCAGAAAGCAAGATTGAATCAGATGCGAAACCTGCTGCCCTAGACCATAGCAAAATGAACATGCATGCAGACAAGATAAGCACTTCAGGCGGTGTTCAAGCAGCTGCTGTACCAAAACAAGGTAATCAGCAATACACCTGCTCCATGCACCCACAGGTAATAAAGGATGAGCCTGGAAAATGCCCCTATTGTGGCATGGTACTCATTCCAATAAAAACGCAAGCTCATGCAAAGGGCGAACATAATAAGCATGTGAACATGATTGATGATTTTAAAAAACGCTTTTATGTGGTGTTGATTTTAACCGTTCCCATCATGCTGTTATCACAAATGATACAGCACTGGTTAAACATAAATATCAATTTTCCTGGTTCGCAATATGTGTTGTTTGCATTATCATCAATTGTTTTCTTTTATGGCGGTTGGCCTTTTTTAAAAGGCTTGGTTGATGAAGCAAAAGCGAAGAGCCCGGGTATGATGTTTTTGATTGGCTTTGCCATCACTGTTGCATACATCTACAGCGTTGCCATTGTTTTTGGGTTAGAAGGGATGGATTTTTTTTGGGAGCTGGCAACACTTATTCTTATCATGTTGTTAGGGCATTGGATAGAAATGAAATCAGTGATGGGTGCATCAAGAGAATTGGAATTGTTGGTGCAACTAATGCCAGCGGAAGCACATTTAGTAACAGACGATACGATTAGTGAAGTAAAAACTGAAACACTAAAAGAAGGAGATATCATTTTGGTGAAGCCGGGTGAAAAAGTAGCTGCTGATGGAATTATTAGTGAAGGTCAGAGTTATTTAAATGAAAGCATGATGACTGGGGAAAGTAAGCCGGTAGAAAAAAAGCTGAATGATAAAGTAATTGCTGGTTCTATTAATGGCAACGGTTCTATTAATGTAACTGTTTCGCATGGTTCGAAAGACTCCTACTTATCACAGGTAATTAAATTGGTGGATGATGCACAAAACTCAAAATCAAAAACTCAATTATTAGCAGACACAGCTGCCCGATGGCTTACTATAATTGCAATTGTATCTGGTATTGCCACTTTTTTATATTGGTATTTAACCGGTGAAACCCTTGCATTTGCTATGGAAAGAATGGTAACAGTCATTGTTATTTGCTGTCCGCATGCATTGGGTCTTGCTGTTCCTTTGGTGGTTGCTAAATCAACAACAATTGCTGCAAAGAGCGGCCTGCTAATTAAGAACAGAACGGCATTTGAAAATTCAAGAAAGATAACTACTATTGTTTTTGATAAAACCGGTACATTAACTATTGGTAAGTTCGAAATTTCAAAAATCGTTCCCCTCGCTTTTGGAGAGGAGTCAGGGGTGAGGTCTGAAAACGAATTAATTCGCCTGGCTTCTGCATTGGAGCAAAATTCGGAACATCCAATTGCAACAGGCATCATGCAAAAAGTAAAGGACTTACAATTAACTGTTCCTGCTGCCGAAAATTTTAATGCAATTACCGGCAAGGGTGTAGAAGCAAAAGTGGAGGGCAAAGAAGTAAAAGTGGTGAGCCCAGGTTATCTAAAAGAAAAAAATATACCGTTACCCGCTGATTTTAAAACAGACTTTGCAGAAACAGTTGTGTTCGTAATTATTGATAACAACCTGGCAGGATATATAGCCTTATCCGATGCCATCCGTCCCGAATCAGCAGATGCGATTGCAACCCTGAAAAAAAATGGTATCAAATCAACTTTACTAACAGGCGATAATAATGCAGTTGCAAAATCTGTAAGCGAAACATTGGGCATGGAAGGATTTTTCGCTGAAGTATTACCACATCAAAAATTAGAAAAAATAAAAGAGCTGCAAATCAAAGGCGAGTTTGTTGCTATGACAGGTGATGGCGTAAATGATGCCCCTGCTTTGGCCCAGGCAGACATCGGAATTGCTTTAGCTTCGGGCTCAGATATTGCGGCCGAAACAGCTGGGATAGTTTTAGTAAACAGCAACCCAAAAGATGTAGTGAATTTGATTTTGTTTGGCAAAGCCACTTACCGCAAAATGATTCAGAACCTGATATGGGCAACAGGCTACAATTTAATAGCCTTGCCATTAGCGGCAGGTGTATTATATAGCCAGGGAATTTTATTAAGCCCTGCAGCAGGAGCCGTGCTGATGACGGCAAGTACAGTTGTAGTGGCTATTAATGCAAGCATGCTGAAAGTAAAAACGTAAACAACAATCAATCTAAATAAACAATTAAATTAAAAAATTATGAAAAGCACAATTCTTATTACAGCCGCTTTATTTACTGCTGGCCTTTTCTTTCAGTCTTGCGATAACAACAGTAGTACTTCAGTTAAAACAGATACAGATACATCTTTATCAAAAATGGAGCCCATGGATAACATGGATATGAAAAACATGAATAATGGAATGATGGAATCAATGAACGGAATGATGGCTAGTATGAATGCGATGAAAATGACTGGTGACTTTGATGTTGACTTTGCTAATATGATGATACCTCATCACCAAAGTGCAATAGATATGGCACAGGCTTATCTGCCAAAGGGTAAGGATGAAAAAATAAAAACAATGGCTCAGAATATTATTGAAACACAAAAGAAGGAGATAGAAGAACTAAAAACAATTGTAGCGAATCACAAACCTGCTGAAACAAAAGCGCATTCAGGTGCTGGCCATGCTGCTGGTGAACATAATGAACTCATGGAATCTATGAATAAGATGATGGATAAAATGAAAGGAATGCAAATGTCAGGCGATGCAGATAAAGATTTTGTAATGATGATGATACCCCATCATGAAGGTGCTGTTACAATGGCAGAAAATGAAATATCACACGGTAAACATTATGAATTAAAGAAAATGGCGCAAAAAGAAATTGCAGAGCAGAATAAAGAAATTAAAGAATTTCAAGATTGGCTGAAAGGGAAATAAGCAACAGCAATATGCAATGGGCAACAAACAATAGGCTGAAGGAAATAAATCGTTATTTAAAATATTAATCCTTGCCTATTGCCAATTGCAAATTAATTGGAGATTGAAAAACATAAACTAAAACAATGCTCAACAAACTCATTCTTTTTTCTCTGAAGAACAGGCTACTGGTGGTTTCATTGGCTGCATTGATTATGGTGTATGGAGTATTCACCTTAATTAAATTACCGGTTGATGTATTGCCTGATTTAAACAGGCCACGGGTGACTATATTTTTAGAAGCTAACGGAATGGCGCCTGAAGAAATTGAAACACAGGTAAACCTGCCGGTGGAAACACAATTAAACGGTGCGCCAGGCGTGGAAGTAGTTCGTTCTGTTGCATCACCGGGTTTGGGAATGGTGTTTGTTGAATTTGACTGGAATACTGATGTGTACAGGGCAAGACAACTGACCGCAGAAAAATTGCAGAGTGTACAATTGCCAAACGGTATTACACCGCAAATGGGACCCATCAGTTCCATCATGGGACAGATAATGATGATGGCTATAACTAGTGATACCACTTCACCGGCAGATTTAAGAACCTTAGCAGATTTTACTATTCGGAGAAGATTACTGAGTGTAAAAGGAGTAAGCCAGGTAATACCTATTGGCGGTGAACGGTTGCAATACCAGGTGCTGATTTCATCAGAAAAGTTGCGTCAGTATAATTTATCCATTAATGATGTGGACAATGCTTTACAATTAACCAACCTTAATACCACTGGTGGTTTTATTGATAATAAAGGCTCGGAAGTATTAATAAGAAACATCGGCCGTGCTAATACATTGGAAGATTTAAAAATTACCGTTGTTGCAAACCGCAACGGCTCGCCGATACTATTACAACAGGTGGCCGACGTGAAATTCGGTGGCCCAATAAAAAGAGGCGATGGTTCTTTTAATGGAAAGCCTGCAGTAATACTAAGTATAGAAAAACAACCCGGTGCCAGCACCATTACGCTTACTGATGATATATTGGCTGCTATAGAAGATATAAAGGCATCGTTGCCAAAAGATATACATATCAACACAGATGTATTTCAGCAAAAGAGTTTTATTGCAACTTCGCTCACAAATGTAGAACATGCCCTGCGTGATGGATTTATTTTAATTATAATCATACTCTTCCTGTTCCTGCTCAATTTCAGAACAACAATTATAACACTTACTGCCATACCACTATCACTTATCATCAGTGCTATTGTTTTTAAAATGTTTGATATATCCATCAATACACTTACGCTGGGTGGGCTTGCCATTGCCATTGGCGAATTGGTGGATGATGCCATTGTGGATGTAGAGAATGTGTATAGGCGGATGAAAGAAAACTGGGTAAGCGAACATCCAAAACCGCTTCTCAAAGTTATCTATGAAGCAAGCAGCGAAGTAAGAAATTCCATAGTGTATGCTACTATTATTGTGGTACTGGTTTTTATTCCGTTGTTTTATTTACAAGGAATAGAAGGAAAGATTTTTGCACCGCTTGGTATTGCTTATATTACTTCCATTGTGGCATCGTTGTTAGTTTCGTTAACACTGACACCTGTTTTGTGTAGTTATTTATTGAGTAAGAAGAAACATTTGTCTCATATTAATTTGGCGTTTTGGAAACGTAAGAAAATAGGCAATGAGCAAGATGCCCTGGCATCCTCTCCTTTAGAGAGGGAGGGGGGAGAGGCCGATAGTCCTCTTGTAAAATGGCTAAAGAAAAAAGATAAAAAATTACTTCATTGGGGTTTACAACGACCCAAAGCAATTATTGGAGTTGCTGTTGCCTTAATCATTGCGGCGGCTGCTGTAATTCCTTTTTTTGGTACGGAGTTCTTACCGCCATTTAATGAAGGAAGTTATACGGTAAATGTATTGGCTCCGGCTGGTACTTCGTTAGATGAATCAAACAAATTAGGTACGATAGCTGAGCAGCAAATTTTAAAAGTACCGGAAGTTGCCCTTACCTCCCGTAGAACAGGAAGAGCCGAATTGGATGAACATGCAGAACCACCCAGCTATTCCGAAATTGATGTAACCTTAAAACCAGGAGGACGAAATAAGAAAAAAGTATTGGAAGACATTCGTAATAATTTATCGGTACTGAAAGGAGTCACCATCAATATAGGGCAGCCCATCTCTCACCGCCTCGACCATTTATTAAGTGGAGTTAGGGCACAGATAGCGATAAAAATTTTTGGAAACGATTTGACGACACTTCGTTCTACTGCAGAACAGTTACGTTCTACAATCAGCACTGTTCCAGGTGCAGTAGATGTACAGGTAGAAAACCAGGTAATGGTGCCGCAACTGATGGTGAAGATTGACCGCAATGTTTTGCAGCGCTATGGCCTGCAGGCAGGTAAAGTAGCTGAGGACATTGAAGTTTTTTACAATGGAAAAGTTGTGAGCCAGGTATTAGACGGGCAAAAAACATTTGATATTGTGTTAAGGACAGATGACAGCACCCGTAAAAATATTGATGCGATAAAAAATACACAAATTGCTACCGCAGATGGTTCGTTGATTCCTTTGGAACAAATTGCTAAAGTGGAATTAGAAAACAGTATCAGCAGCGTAAACCATGAAAATACACAACGCAGAATTGTTGTTTCAGCAAATGTACAGGGAAGAGATTTGGGCAGCACGGTTAAAGAAATGCAGGAGAAAGTAAAAAACGAATTGAAATTGGAAGAAGGTTATTACCTGCAATGGGGTGGACAGTTTGAAAGCCAGCAATCAGCTTCAAAACTGATTATCATACTAAGTATTTTTTCTTTTGCGGGTATTTTCCTGGTGTTGTACAGTCATTTTAAAAGCAGCCGGATAGTGTTGCAAATCATGCTCAATATTCCATTGGCGCTAATTGGAAGTGTGGTTGCGGTAATGCTAACGGGCGGCGTATTCTCTATTGCAACAATGGTGGGCTTTATTACGCTCACAGGTATTGCATCAAGGAATGGTATTATGATGATAAGCCATTACATACATTTGGTGCAACATGAAGGTGAAGTGTTTGGCGATAAAATGATTATCCGTGGTTCACTGGAAAGATTAGTACCTGTACTAATGACCGCATTGGTAGCAGCATTAGCGTTGATACCACTAACCTTAGATGCTACTGCTTCGGGTAAAGAAATTTTATATCCTGTTGCCACGGTTATTTTGGGTGGACTGGTTAGTTCAACATTACTGGATATGATTGTTACACCGGTAGTGTTTAAACAATTTGGAAAAAAGGCATTGGATAAATATTTGGCCGAACAAAATAAAAAGGACTTTGAATAAAAGATATAAATGAAAACAATTCATGCAATTATTTTAGTACTGTTAATAGCTATAGTTGGATGCAGGGCACTGTTGTTAGTAGTTAACCCACGGCTTTGGTTAGCCTGGATTTTAAATGCAGATAAATAGTAAATGACAGGGTTTAGATAAATTGTTCCAAAATATAATTCCTTATCTACACATTGGAACAGTGATATGGGGGTTGGAACAGGCGTTGTCTTTTCTTATTAAGGGCTAATAATTAAATTAATTAATAAACAACTAAATAACATTAAGATGGAAAACAATAAGAATATGCAGCAAATGCAAAAAATGAGTTACAAAAAATTTTCATTGATGATGATAATCTCTTTTGTTATCATGTACCTGGTAATGTTTTTAAATTTAATAGACATAAAACATTACCATACCAGCCTGACACGTATTTATATGACATTACTCATGGTGGCGCCCATGGCAATTGTAATGATGCTGATGATGGGGAACATGTATCCCGATAAAAAAATGAATATGGGCATCATGGTAAGTGGTATCGTGGTTTTTATAGTTGTATTATTTGCCCTTAGGTCACAAACGCCTATTGGCGATGTACAATACATGAAGGCTATGATACCCCACCATTCATCTGCCATTTTAACCAGTGAAAGAGCCAATATACAGGATCCGGAACTTAAGAAGCTGGCAGAAGATATTATTAAAGCTCAAAGGAAAGAGATAGCTGAAATGGAGGCTATGCTTGATCGGCTGGAAAAAAAATAGCCGATGAGGCTGCATTTTAATGATTGGAATAAATGACGTAATGCTTTTAACTATGTTATAAAATGACAATTGTAAAATCAATAGGGCAGTTTGTCTGGAAAATCTTCAAAGTAATATTTGTAAGAAAAAAGGATTGCTGCAAATAACAGAATGTGGCATTGCTTTATCAGAGGGGGTTTGGCTTTAATTTGTAAGAGCAATCAACTTACTGTATTTATGCTTACTTCCTCACCAGGGTAATTTTGGCTGCGCTCACTTCGATGAACATATCCGCAAAGTGTGCATATTAAATTTACATTATGTATGCTTCAGTTGGTTATTATTATGCATCCGGAAATTCATTAATATCATTGATCCAACTGATTTAACTCAGCCAATTTTTTGTTTTCCTCATATTCATTGCAGAATTTGAAAGATAGTTTTGCCCTTTCCTTTATACCATAAAAGGATTTTAAAGAGAAGAAATCATTTAATAAAAATCTTGTGAATGGAAACAAGTAGTTTATAAAAAAGGAAGCGCTTTTTCCCGCTACCGTAAATCGTTTTCCCGATTCGGATCAATTATTCACAAATCAACATGCAGCTTTGCAAAAAAAATAAAGGATGATGCAAAAAATATTTACAGGAATAATAATCATGTTTGCCTTAGGAACGAGTGCAAAGGCACAACAGGACTCAACTGTGCAAAAACAAAATGATAGTGTGCCCTCATATAAGTATTTGCCCGAATTAACTTTAGTTGGCCGCGGTAGTAAAAGCGATTACCAGCAAATGCCCGAAATTGTTGGAACCAATATTTATGCAGGAAAGAAAAATGCATTAATAGTATTGGACAATGTGCAGGGCAACGTGGTAACCAATACTATGAGACAGGTACTGGCAAAAGTCCCCGGCATTCATATCTGGGAAAGTGATCCCAGCGGCATACAGATTGGCATTGCAGCCCGTGGCCTCAGCCCCAACCGTAGCTGGGAATTTAATATCCGCCAAAATGGATATGATATTGCAGCTGATCCGTTTGGATATCCAGAGGCATATTATAATCCGCAGTTGCAGGCAGTGCAACGTATTGAAATAGTGCGTGGCCAGGGTTCTTTGCAGTATGGTCCACAGTTTGGGGGCCTGGTAAATTATATCTTACGTAACGGAAGCGAGATCAACAAAAAATTCCAATTTGAAACACAGCAAACAATGGGCAGCAATGCCCTGTTTAATTCTTATAATGCAGTAGGAGGCAAAACTTCTAAAATAAATTACTATGCATTTTTCGATCACCGTAATGGCGATGGCTTCAGGCAAAACAGCCGCTTCGCTACTAACGCTGGCTTCGGAACTATTACCTATCATTTCACACCAAAGCTTAGCCTCACTGCAGAAATAATGCGTTCCCATATTCGCAGTCAGCAAGCAGGTGGCCTTACTGATGCACAATTACAAGATGATGCCACACAAAGCTTTCGTACCCGAAACTGGTTCGACATTACATGGACCAATCCAGCCCTTACTATGCAGTATGATGTAAGCGCCAAAACAAAATGGGTCACAAAATTATTTGCCACTATTGGTGATAGAAATAGTGTAGGATACCTTCAATCCATTTTGGTTAAAGACAGCATTAATCCTGCAACAGGTGAGTATGCAAATCGTGTAATGACTATTGATCAGTACCGCAACTATGGCCTGGAAAGCCGCATACTTACAGATTATAATATTGGGCATTTAAAAAATACAATCTCAGGGGGGATACGATTATATACTGGTGAAACCTGGCGTAGGGCGGATGGTAAAGGCACAACACGAAGCGGGTATGACATGACTATTTTAGGAAGTTATCCAAAAGATATTCATTTCAAGTCGAGGAATGTGGCGGCGTTTGTTGAAAATATTTTCCGCATCTCCGATAAACTATTATTTATTCCCGGGGTACGTTATGAATGGCTGGAAGGTGAGGCGAGTGGTAGAAACGGATACAACAGTTCTGGTGCGGCAATTATTTTGCAGGATATAAAACGCAGCCGCAACTTTTTATTAGCCGGTGCGGGTGCAGAGTATCACGTAACGCCTTCCACTGAATTTTATGCCAGTTATGCACAGGCATACAGGCCCATACAATTTGCCAA
Source organism: Ferruginibacter sp. (assembly GCA_040110925.1). Classification (GTDB taxonomy): domain Bacteria; phylum Bacteroidota; class Bacteroidia; order Chitinophagales; family Chitinophagaceae; genus Ferruginibacter. Next base: position 14,334 of record JBDSYV010000223.1, read on the forward strand.
CCTGCAGGCACCACCTACCACAGATGTTGTTGATCCAAATTTGAAAGATGCAAAAGGTTATAACGCTGATTTTGGGTACCGGGGTAAGATCAAAAATTTTATCCAGTTTGATGTAAGCACTTTTTATTTGCAATACAACAACCGGGTAGGTGCAGTAAGTTTTGCTGCTACACCAACTACACCCGCTTTCAGGTTAATCACCAATGTGGGAGCAAGTGCCAGCAAAGGATTTGAAGGCATGATATCTATTGATGCCATAAAAGCTTTTGTACAAAATTGTGCTTCGGAACTTACTTTGTTTGCATCCTATAGTTACACAGACGCAAGATATAGTGGTGATTTTAAAGATGCCAGCACTAAGGGAAAAAAAGTAGAAAATGCCCCTGTAAATATTTTGCGTAGCGGAATTAGTTCAGGCTATAAAGATTTTCTATTAAGTGCACAACTGAGTTATGTTGGCAGTGCCTACAGCGATGCTAATAATACCGAAGTGCCTACAGCAAATGCACAAAATGGATTAATACCTTCTTATACCATTTCCGATCTCACCGCATCATACAAGATCAATAAAAATATAAACATCAAATCAGGCATTAATAACCTGTTTGACAAAACCTATTTTACCCGTCGTGCCGGAGGCTATCCCGGCCCAGGTGCATTGCCCGGCGACGGCAGAACATTCTTTGTGAGTGTAAGTGCTAAGTTTTAAAAAAAGTAATTATAGAGTGAGGTCAAAAAAAATGCCACGCACTTACCTAAAATGCGTGGCATTTTTTTATTGAAAATCTATTCTACTCTTTTACAATTTTATAATTATTTGTAACGCCATTAGCTGTTACCTGCATTATGTAGGTACCTTGGGCCATATAAAGTTTGCTGAAATTTATGTTCCAGGTATTTCCTGAAACCGTTTTCGTAACAGCAGCCATTTTTCTTCCACTCACATCACTTATAATTACTGTGGCAGCACCATTCACATTTTCTGCAAACTGTATATTGATGTTATCTATAAATGGATTTGGCCAAAGGCTTATTCCTGCCTTACTGTTTTGCAGACGAACAATATTTGAATAACTGTGATTACCCAGAATATCATTTTGTTTTATGCGATAATATTGAACAGCATTTACTATGGATGGATCTGTAAAATAATATTGTTTGGTAGTACTACTGTTTCCTGCTGCAGATACAGAACCAATGCTGTGGAAGAAAATACCATCACCTGATTTTTCAATTTCAAAATCACGGCTATTGGTTTCTGTTATAGTTGCCCAGTTAAGTGATGCAAAATTATTAACCAGGCGACCGGTAAAGGTTAAACCGGTAATGGCTACAGGTGCAGAAATCTTGCCGACACCAAATCCGGAGAATCCTGAATTAAAGGATGCAGTGACTGCATAATTTGTACCCAATGTTCCCCTGGCGGTCACTGTTCCAAAATACACACTTGTTGTCATTGGATTGCCTGGCGTTACGTCACTTATCTGTGCATTTTTTACTTTCACCATGCCTATGGTATTCCATGTTTGTCCTGTTACAGCTTCCCATCCAGCTTTTTCAGCAGCAGTGTAATATAATGTTACCACTACATTGCCTGAAAGGTTATCGGTGGTTGGTACGATACGAATTGTTTTAGAGGCCACATAATCGGATGCAGTGTTGTTCCAGAAAGGCGTTGCACTGGTGCCTGCCCTGTCAATATCAATAGTGGTACAACCATAATTCCAGTTGTCCATATTCTGAACTGTGGCAAGAATGTTTCCACTGCCATCATAAAAATGTACGGTTTCGTATGGCCCTATTGCAGCCTGCTTTGATGTGTTTAGAATTGTGGCTATTCCAGTAGCAGCAACAGGCTGGCTGAAGATTATAATTGGCCTGAAACTATTGCTGGCGTTTGCAGTTGCGAGGGTACAACCATCGTTGGATGTTGTGGTTGATGCTATTCTTTGCTGGCAGATATAGCCCGGGGCAGATTCTCCCATCACAATATCATCAGTGCCTGCGGCACCATTGGCTGAGTTGTTATAGCAATATTGAAAAATTAAATTGCTGGTCCCATCCCAGGTGAAACTAAGTGGAAATTCATTTTCTCCCATAACGGGTACAAACCCACCGACGGGGGCTGAATAAACTGTTGTAAAAGTAGGGCTTGCAAATCCTGCACTTAAATCCGTTAAAGCAGTAGTGCCTAGTTTAATGGTAAATCCATTATATGCCAGTACACTTGCTTTTGTGCTCACAGATAGATTGAAAGAATTTATTAATCCAGGTTTTAATCCTGCAGCTAATAATTCACTCGCTCTATAAAGGTATTGGCAACGTTTGTCGCTTGCTGTAGATTGTAAAGGACTTGATGGACCGAGGTTTGTTGAAAAAGCACCACTGGCAATTTTTGCCACCTGTGGTCCTGTAGGTGCTATTTCATTATCAAGAATATCCAACTGGTAATTCTGAAGTGTGGTGCCGGTTTGTGCAGCACTTCCACCAGCGGTTATTGAATAATTAAGCACAACTGATTCTGTACCTTCATAATCATTATCATCATATACTCTTATGTTGAAGGTTTGTGCTGTGGTGGTTCCGGCAGTAAAAGTTAAACTGCTTGTGCTCAAAGAAAAATCTCTTCCTATTGAGGCAGTGGATGAAGGTGATATCGATATACTTACTGTTACATTACTGGCAGGTGCTCCACTGATGGCCATTTTTACAGGGATATCTGTGTAACCCAATGCACAGGCACTGCCAGCAGCAAGTTCAGGTACATCATTTTTTGCTGTTGCAAAATATGTAAATGGTAAAACGGTATTAGACAGGGTAGTAGTAAATAAACCCCGCCCATGCGTAACAGCAAGAATGGTATTGTCCGATGCTCTTCTTTTTAGCATATCAATTCTTGTATTGGCAAGCCCCAGGTTAGTTGGTGTCCAGTCAGTAGTAGAACCATTTAATTGTGATGTGGTCCATACGCCCATTTCTGTGGCCAGCAAAGCCTGGGTATAATTCAATGGATTAAATATCACCCAGCGTACCGGCATATCAGGAAGGTTGCCTTCTACACTTGTCCAGTTTGTACCCCCATCAGTTGTTTCAAAAACACTTGTCACACCATAGTTGCTGTAAGTAACTAATATATGATTTTCATTTGCGGGTTCAATGGCAATTCCGGAAACTGATCCAATTCCGGTTTTAATAATAACACCCGCCTTAGTTATTGTGCCACCGTTACCAGTGCTTGCACCATCTACATATACTACGCTACCATTATCCAACCCAAAATAAATACGGTCATTAGTGTTAGGCGAAACATAAACATTAGTTACGGTTGCAGAGCCAAAATTGGTTACTGTAACTGCTTTAGTTAAAGCAGCTCCAAGTGGCCACCTAAGGTATTGCCCGGCAAGGTATGACCCGAATAAAATATTATTCACGCCATCAAGATCTGTAGGATTTATAAATGAACCATTATTATCATTGACTACCGATGAGAATGAAGTGCCGCCATTTGTAGAGCGATAATAATTGGAATATACATATGACGTTACCTGGTAATTGGCATTAGTTTGATTAATATGGCAGAATGCACCATCACCTCCACTCACCTCGGTACCAGTAGTAATTGGTCCTGCATTCAGTTTTAATGAGCCGTTATCCTGGGCGCCTGCAAGTAAATAATTACTTGCTGCTGTTGGATGAATTGCCCCGCAATAAAATTGTGTAATATTATAACCATCATTTTTAGATACTACGGTAGGTTTTGTAGAAGCCGTTACATTAGTTAGATTATCTGTAAAATAAACCCCGCCATCTGTTCCCCATACCAACCTGGTAGAACTTCCTGGTGCAAATACCGCCGTATGGTGGTCAGCATGTGCAACCTGTAATCCTGTACCGGCAGTTCCTCCAAGTGTCCAGGTTGTTACCTGTGTCCACGCAGCGCCCTTGTTGGTAGTTCTTAATGCATCAACCCCACCAATTACCACTATATCTGCATTATTAGGATCTACTGAAGCAGTTAAATCATACCAGGCTTGTCCACGGGTAAAATTTGAATTGCTTCCCTGGTCTATAATAGTTGGTACCGTACAGGATATCCAACTGGTTCCACCATTTTCTGTACGATAAATGGCATCACAATTTGCACTTGTGGGCCCTTCACATAAAATATAAACCCGTTGTGCATCACTGGCCGCAGTAGCCAGCTTAATTCTTTTGTAGGCTCCAGCAGGTGAAATATCTGCCCAACTTCCGGTAGCACCAGCATTTGATGCAGTTGATTTATAAACTCTTCCAAAAAAATTGGCTGCATATAAATCATTATTGGCTGCAATTTCCAGGTCTGTAAAATTGCCATTTAATACAGTTGTCCAGTTTATACCCGCATTTAATGATTTTTTTATGCCGCTGCTGGTGGCGGCAAAAATATTCCCTGCAGTATTGATAGCTATTCTTTGAGTGTAATAAAAATCCGGGTTATTAGTGGAAGGAAGCTGTGTCCAGGAACTGCCGCCATCTGTTGATTTAAAAATGCCCAGGCCACGCATAGCATCAATATTGCCCCAGGTTTCACCTGTGCCAGCATAAAAAGTATTGTTATTATTGGGGTCCTGTATGATGCAGGAAATGGCAACATTATCCAAAATATCATTCATCTTGGTCCAAACTGGTGTGCCAGTTAGGTTTGTACACTTCCAAATACCCCCAGCCACAGCACCTGCAAACAACGTATTATTGGTTGCATCTCTAGTATCAAATATTAATGCCCGTGTACGACCTCCAATATTTGATGGGCCACGTTCTACCCAGTTAATGCCGCTAATGGCAAGGTTTGGTGTTAATGTGAAAAAGTTTTTTGCCTGTTCAGCGGCTTCAAATAACCGCTCACGTGGTACGGTATTAGTCGCCGGATCTTTGGTCAGGTTAAATTCCTGTTGGAAGGCTTCTTCAATAAACTGTTTCTTCTGATTGCTTTCTTTGGCTTCCTGATCATCATAGGCCACAGGGTTTATTAAAGTATTATTTTGAAAAGAATGGAGACAAATGAAAACGATTAACAGGAGTGAAATCATCAACCTGGAAAATTGTAGTGTAGATTTTTTCATGGATGTGAGTTTAATTTAATTTTCAAACTATCGTAAAATAACTACAAAAACGTAGAAAGTTATTTAATTATTACAAGGTGGTAAAGAATTACAAGTACAGGATTGGCTTTTCTTTTTATATGAATATTTTATCTGTTGTTTACCAGGCTCTTAAACAAATCAAAAAAAAATTAGTGAGGACAAATGTAAAGGCATGGCTTTTGTATAATCTAACCCCATGATGAAGAAAATATTTTTTGCCCTCGTAATTATCCAGTCATTATATGCATGCAACGATAGTGGAAGCAGCTCCAGCTCAAGCAGCAGTAGTAGTAGTCAAAAAGCAGAAAAGGATAAAAAAGTTTCCAAAAGAGACTATAGTATTACTGTTGCCAATGCTTATAACAACCTCTTTTTTGATAGTATGGCCCTGGAAAATTTTATTGTTGAAGAAAAAATCAGCGACTCAATTAGCAGGCGGATGAGGAGTTTTTATAATACCCGCAATTACCAATATGCCTGGTTTGCACCCGATGGCCTTACAGAGCAGGCCCGTGGGTTTTGGAACATGCATAGTTATCATGTTACTTATACTAATGATACGGCTTTGAAAGATAAGACCCTTGAGAAAAAAATGGGTGGGCTGATTGAAGATGAGTTTGCAGTATCCTCATCAGACAAATCAATTTTAAAAACTGAACTAACTCTTACACAGCATTTTATTTTATTTGCACTTAACAATATTGAGGATGGTTACCTGAAGAGAAAAGAAATGGAGCGATTTATACCAAGACGCAAGGAAGATCCAATAATGCTTGCTGATAGCCTGCTTAACAAAAAGCATAAAGACAATAAATATTACGAAGATGTAAATGAAAATTATAAAAAACTTAAAGCTGCCCTTGGAAAATATGTAGAGATACAAAAGGCCG
>JBDSYV010000224.1:0-28020 GCA_040110925.1 Ferruginibacter sp.
AATGGATAATGGGTAAATGCCCGCCCGGCTGAATGCCGTTCGAACGGGGATAAATGATGATGGGATAATTGATAATGGGTGAATGCCCGCCCGGCTGAATGCCGTTCGAACGGGGATAATTGATAATGTAGTAGCTAATTATTGAAAAGTAATTCGTGTAACCTGTCTGCCGATAGGCAGGTTAGACTAATTCGTGTAATAAAATAAAAAATGAAAAAAAATATAAGTAAGTACCTGCACACGCAGATGGACAAGGAAGCAGGTATTGCCCACTCACAGAAAAGAACAAAGATTGTGGCCACTGTAGGTCCAGCATGCGATGATTACGATAACCTGTTATCTCTCGTAAAAGCGGGTGTTAATGTATTCAGGTTAAACTTTTCGCACGGGGATCATGAAGATAAAAGAAGAGTGATTGGGCTCATCAGAGAAATAATAAAAAAAGAACCATATAATATTGCCATACTTGCTGATTTGCAGGGGCCCAAACTTAGGGTAGGTGAGCTGGAAAACGGGAGTATTCATTTGAAAGAAAATCAGCAATTTATTTTCACTACAGAAAAGATGGTTGGCACTTCCACGAAAATATATATTTCCTATCCTAACCTTACTACAGATGTAAAAGTTGATGATCGTATTTTTCTTGATGATGGAAAAATGGAGCTGAAAGCAGAAGAAATTTTAAATGAAAAAGAAATCAGGGTAAGCGTAACCCTGGGGGGAATTTTACTTCCTAAAAAAGGCGTTAATTTTCCTGACAGCGAACTTACAATGCCATCACTTACTGAAAAAGACCTTGCAGACCTTGAATTTATCCTTGAAGAAAAGCTGGACTGGCTTGCGCTTTCATTTGTAAGAAAAGCAATTGACATAATAGAATTAAAAAAGATTATCAAGGAACATAATAGCAAAATAAAAGTAATTGCCAAGATTGAAATGCCCGAAGCATTAAAAAATCTTCGTGACATAATTATTGTGAGTGATGGCATTATGATTGCCCGTGGCGACCTTGGTGTGGAAATACCAATTGAACAGGTGCCAGTAATTCAAAAAGACATCATCCGCAAATGCATGCACAGGGCCAAGCCCGTGATTGTGGCTACACAGATGATGGAGAGCATGATAGACCGCACAAAACCCAACCGGAGTGAGGTTAGCGATGTGGCAAATGCAGTGCTCGAAGGCGCTGATGCAGTAATGCTGAGTGGTGAAACGGCCACAGGCACTTACCCTACACTTGTGGTGGAAACCATGAGCAAGATTATTCTTGAAGTTGAAAAAACACTTTATGCATATGACCGCGATGATATTATGATGCCGCAACCTCATTCACCATCTTTTTTAAGTGATGCCATTTGTTACAGTGCATGTAAGCTGGCCAAAGATTCAAAAGCAGATGCATTAATAGGAATGACACAAAGTGGATATACAGGTTTTATGCTGAGTAGTTATCGCCCAAAATCTCCTTTATATATTTTCAGTAAAGAGAGAACATTGATAAGCCAGCTAAGCCTGAGCTGGGGCGTAAGGGCATTTTATTATGCAGAAGAAGAAAGTCTTGATGGAATTATTTTTGACCAGATAAATATTTTAAAAGAGAGAGGTTTTGTAAAAAAGGATGACGTTATCATCAATACTGGCAGCACGCCTGTGAATTTACACCTCCCTACAAATACGATTAAAATTACAAAAGTTGAATAATGAAAAATATCCTGGTAATATTCAGTATCGCTATTTCATTTTTTTGTAATGCACAAACGCCAAATCAAAAAAACCTTGTCATTGTTACCATTGATGGTGTGCGCTGGCAGGAAATATTCGGCGGTGCAGATTCCAGCTTATTATTTTCTAAAAAATATATCAGCACAGATTCTGCTGAAAAAGTAAAGCAATATTGGTCCAATGATGCATTAAAAAGAAAAGAAAAACTGTTCCCATTTTTATGGAAGGTAATCGCAAATCAAGGACAGATTTATGGCAACAGGAAGTATGGTAACTATATGCAGGTAAAAAATCCTTATTGGTTTTCTTATCCTGGCTATAATGAAATTTTCAGTGGTTATGCTGATACACTCATTAATTCAAATGATTATCCAGCTAATCCTAACGAACATTTTCTAACCTACATAAACAGGCATCCGATTTATAAGGATAAAGTAATTGCATTTACAAACTGGAGTGCCTTTGGGAGAATTCTGAATGAAGAAAAATGTGGTTTTCCTGTAAGCTATGGTAATAAGCCATTGCCAAAATACATCACATCAAAAAGTAAGCTTTTAGAAGCCTTGAGTAATATGCAATCAACCATGCCTGAGCTATGGGAAACTGACCGGCTTGATGGATTAACTTATGCCATTACTAAAGAATACATACAGGTGTTTAAACCAAAAATAATTTACCTGAGCCTTGGAGAAACTGATGAATGGGCACACTCAGGTAAGTATGATTTTTATTTAGATGCTGCGCATAAAGCAGATGCCATGCTTCAGGATTTATGGAAAACACTGCAGGCAGATAATTTTTACCTGAACAATACTTTTTTATTGATAACAACAGACCATGGTCGTGGTCTTGATGATAAATGGACAAGCCATAACAATAAGACGCCTTTCAGCAATGAAACATGGATGGCCATTGCAGGACCAGGCTTAGCCGCCACCGGCGAAATAAAAACACAGGCCAATATTAGCAATGCCCAACTGGCACAAACGATGGCATCACTATTGAATTTTAAATTCAATGCTCACCACCCTGTAGATAAGAAAATTGATTTGCAAAAGAAATAATCACACCCAGCAACAAATAATAATAGCAGCAGTGCTTTCATAAACATAGAAAACTTTATGTTTCTTCTACTACAGAACTTCCTGAACTAAAATCTCCGGAAGTCCATTGCCATTTTTCATGAAGCCTTATTTTACCATTCTCCATTATTTCAGGAATGGAACTACAGGTGCCGGTCATGAGTAAATCGTGTTTATTTACATGCTGGTAACGCATATCCAGGTTGCCATTTTCATCAGCAATGGCTATCAGTTGCCCAACCTTTATGGAAGCGCCCTGGTATGTACCCATTACAATATTTCCTACCTGCCGGTATTGAAATATTGTATCAGTTCCTACATCTCCATTACTACTATTAATAACTGATCTGAAAGTTTTTTTATGATAGTTTATCATGCGCTGATTTTTTATGCTGAAGCGTACCTGCAATTAGATTAGTATAAAAGCTAATCCCTAATCGAAAATTTTCGGTACTGAATAATCAGCAAACAATGAAACTATGATTCCCTTCCCCAAGCATGCGTAATGCATCAAGCATATTATGAGGCATACTTTTTATTATAGCAGAAAGAATTATTTGTAACTCACCAAGGCCCGTAGGTTTTGTTACAAAACCAAGCGCACCTGACATCATTGTTTCTTCAATATCTTTCGAGTGAGATGACGTAGTGAACATGATAACCGGGATAGCTTTCAGCTTACTATCGGCTTTCAATAATTTTAAACATTCTATACCATCCAAACGCGGCATGTTTAAATCTAAAAATATCACATCAGGTAAATTATCTGTCTTGCCCAGTAACTCAAGTGCTACCAGCCCATCAGGAGCAGATTGAAAATGTATATTAGTATTTATACTTTTTAAAGTCTCTTCAAATAAAACCGAATCATCAATATCATCATCCACTAATAATATGCTGAGCTCGTTCTTTGCCATATCATTCAAAGGTAAAAGATATTAACACAATTCACGTTAACCTAAGCATTGTATAAACTAAAAAGACCAGCAAGCAGCAAAATCATATACAAAATGAAAATATACTGACAGGATTATTAATTATTTCCCCCTGGATTTGCAGAATGAAAAGTTTACCTATTCATGAACTTCAACAAATTTGCCTTTGCAGTGTTTTTTATTTTCTGTTGATAAAAACGGTTCCATCCCAGCAACCAGCCACTAAAGCCCATTGCCTGTGTGGCCCATTTGTGCAGGCTGAACCCATCGCTATGTTCTATTATTTTTCCATCTTTTATCAGCATAAAAGCCTTCACCTTGTTTACAACCTTTCTGCCCGTTTTTGAAAAGGTATAACTTGCTGTCCAGTTGCAGGTATAATATTCGTCATCATCTGTATGAATATTGCCATACTCAATTGAAAAATCCCTGGCATTTTTGCAAAGCATTTCCCACATATATTTAACTTCTTCGTTTCTTAATAATCCATAAACAGGATCTGAAAAAACAATATCGCTACTGTAACAACTGTTCATGCGGTTGTAATCCAATTGCTGGAAGGCAGTATAAAAGTTACTTACCAATGCTGTATTTGCATCCATGTTATCCATTTTGTTTCACTAAATTTAGCACCTCTAAAACAAATCGCTATGCAAAAGTTTTTCAACCTGGTTTTTATGATTATTTTTTCTTATGGAACCTTTGCCCAAAATGCAGACAGCACCTGGTTTGTAAACAACTATACTAAGCTGGAGCGGCTGATTCCCATGAGGGATGGTATAAAATTATTTACTTCCATTTATACACCAAAAGACAAATCGGAAAAACACCCCATACTGCTTACCCGAACACCATATTCATGTTCACCTTATGGCGAAACAAATTTTTCAAACTACTGGCGTGGATTTCGCAATGCTTACCTCAAAGAAAATTATATCATCGTTACACAGGATGTAAGGGGGCGGTACATGAGCGAAGGAAAATTTGAAGATGTACGGCCATTTATTAAAGACAAAAAAACGAATAAGGATATAGATGAAGCCACAGATACCTATGATGCCATTGACTGGATGATAAAAAATATTGATGGCAATAATAGTAAAGTAGGAGTAATAGGAACATCGTACCCAGGTTTCTATTCTACTGAAGCAGCAATAAGCGGCCACCCGGCACTGAAAGCCGTGAGCCCCCAGGCGCCGGTAACTGATTGGTTTATTGGTGATGATTTTCATCACAAAGGAGCATTCTTTGCCATGGATGGGTTTAGTTTTTATTCCTCTTTTGGTAAGCCAAGGCCGGCACCTACTATGAATTATGGTCCTGGCTTTTCATCTCCCGTAAAAGATAATTATAAATTTTTCCTGCAGGCCGGTGCATTACCAAATCTTGCCCGCATGATTGGTGATAGCATAAAATTCTGGCATGACATGTACAGGCATCCCAATTACGATGCATGGTGGCAGGCACGCAATGCAAGGGTAGGCTTGTACAATGTGAAGCCTGCCATGCTTTGGGTGGGTGGTTTGTTTGATGCAGAAGATTGCTGGGGAGCATGGAACAGTTACAAAGCCTGCGAAGCACAAAGCCCTAAAACTACCAGCAGCATTGTAATGGGGCCGTGGTACCACGGCCAGTGGAGCGCAGAAGGAAGCCAACTGGGCAATATACAGTTTGGCAGCAACACTTCTGCATGGTACCAGCAAAACCTTGAGATACCCTTCTTCAATTATTACCTGAAAAACAAAGGCGATGTAAAACAAATTGCAGAAGCAAATATTTTTTTTACAGGAGAAAATCAATGGCATAGTTTTTCTCAATGGCCACCCGCTGCTGTTGAAAATAAATCCCTTTACGCAAAGGCCAGCAATAGTCTTTCTTTCAGCCCTGGCATTGGTGGTTCAGGAAATTATGAATACATCAGCGACCCGGCTCACCCTGTGCCTTATACAGAGGATGTGCACGAACACCGCACAAGGGAATACATGACCGACGATCAGCGCTTTGCCAGCCGCAGGCCCGATGTAATAACTTTAGAAATGGATGAATTAACGCAAGACCTAACATTGGCCGGCCCTGTAATAGCAGATATTGTAGCCAGCATTTCATCAACCGATGCAGATTTTGTTGTAAAACTTATAGATGTATTTCCGGATGATTTTATGTATCCTGATGCTTATTCCTCCCCCTTGGGGGAGGCCAGGAGGGGGCTCATGGGAGGATACCAAATGCTGGTAAGAGGAGAAATTATGCGGGGGAAATTCCGCAATAGTTTTGAAAAACCGGAAGCATTTTCCGCTAACAAGCCTACACATGTACGTTATGAGTTGCCCGATGTTGCACATACTTTTAAGAAAGGCCACAGGCTGATGATACAAATTCAAAGCACCTGGTTTCCCATAGCAGATAGGAACCCACAGAAGTTCATGAACATTTATGAAGCAAAAGATTCAGATTTTAAAAAAGCTACCATAAAGATATTTTGCGGTGGTGCCAATGCAACACAATTTCTTTTACCTGTAATACATCTTTAATGAAAAAATCACTTCCGCTCTTATTAGTATTCATTTCTACAGCAGCAATTGCCCAAACTGATAATTTCATTAAAGAGAATTTTACAAAGATGGACACAACCATCAACATGCGTGATGGCACAAAATTATATACCGTTATTTATACACCGAAATCCTCTACAGAAAAATATCCCTTTCTCATTCAGCGCACACCCTATTCAGCAGCGCCGTATGGTGATACAAGCTATGCCCGACGTATTGGGCCTAACCCTGTGCTGATGAGGGAAAAATTCATTTTTGTTTACCAGGATGTACGGGGCCGCTACATGAGTGAAGGCACAAACCTGGAAGTAACGCCACATATTGCCAGTAAAAAAACGAAGAAAGATGCAGATGAAAGCAGCGACACTTTTGATACGATAGACTGGTTATTGAAAAATATAAAAAACAATAATGGCCGGGCAGGTATTTATGGTATTTCCTATCCGGGATTTTACAGCACGACCAGTTTACCTGGCGCCCATCCGGCTTTAAAAGCAGTTAGCCCGCAGGCACCGGTTACTGATGAATTTATTGGTGATGATGTGAACCATAACGGGGCGTTTTTCCTGATGGACAATTTTGATTTCATGAATTATTTTGGCAAGCCAAGAACCGGGCCGGTAAAAGATTATGGTTCACAGGCATTTAATGCAAGCAGGAATGATGCTTATGATTTTTTCCTGGAACTTGGCCCCTTATCAAATACACAATCAGAAAAATATTTTTACAACAAAAGTTATATATGGGATGAATACCTGCAGCATGATACATATGATTCTTACTGGAAATCAAGGAATATCAGGCAGCATTTAAAAAATATTTCAGTGCCAACCCTTGTTGTAGGAGGATGGTTTGATGCAGAAGATCTATTTGGTGCTTTGAACACCTACAAAGCCATAGAATCACAAAGCCCGGTAAATAAAAATTATCTCGTCATGGGGCCCTGGACTCATGGCGCATGGGCATCAGCAGAATGGAAACAATTTGCCACGCATGATTTTGGTAGCAATACAAGCAAATACTTCCAGGATTCAATTGAAACAATTTTCTTTAATTACTTCCTGAAAGACAAAGGAAATTTTTCTGGAACTGAAGCAACCATTTTTGAAACAGGTAGCAATGAATGGAGACATTATACAAGCTGGCCCCCGGCAAATGTAAAAGCAACTAATTATTTTTTCCACAGCTCACAAAAACTTTCTTTACAAAAAGGCAATGGAGGCTTTGATGAATACCTGAGTGATCCTGCAAAGCCAGTCCCTTATACCAACGGCATTTATGCAAGACGCAATAATGATTATATGGCAGAAGATCAGCGCTTTGCTGCAACAAGACCAGATGTATTGGTTTACGAAACCGAAGTGCTTACAGAAGATATCACATTAGCAGGAAAAATAACAGCAGATCTGAAAGTAAGCATTACAGGTACCGATGCAGATTTTGTGGTAAAACTTATTGATGTACTGCCTGACGATGAACCTAATTTTAAAAGTGCGCCAAGAGGTTTCCAGATGGCAGGATATCAGCGCCTGGTAAGGGCTGAGGTAATGCGTGGAAAATTCAGGAACAGTTATGAAAAGCCGGAAGCATTTGTAGAAGGAACTGTATCCTCGGTAAAATTTGATTTGCCTGATGTTTCTCATACTTTTAAAAAGGGCCATAAAATTATGGTGCAGGTACAAAGCAGTTGGTTTCCTTTGGTGGACAGAAACCCACAGAAATTTATGCGGATACCGGATGCAAAAGCGGAGGACTTTCAGAAAGCAATTATAAAAATTTATCATGATGATATTAATGCATCTAAAATAGTGTTACCGGTTTTGGTTCCTTAAAAAATAAACTATGAAATTTATTCTTTCACTGGCTTTAGCAGTAATATTTAATGTATCATTAGCACAAATGCCGGCCATTACGCCAATGCCTGTTAAGGTTAACTATAAACCCGGATTTTTTTTGCTATCCTCATCAACTAAAATTTTATCTTATGATAACCATCATAAAATTGAAATAAAATTCCTGAATGATTATTTGCAAAGCCATTATGGTTTCAGGCTGCCAGTGAATGCGAAGGTTAATAAAAATGAAAATTATATTTCTTTCTCCAGCATTAAATCTGAAAGCAATTATCCCGATGAAGGATATGGATTAAACATAAATAAAAACAATATTGATATTTCCTCAAAAACAAACATGGGTGCCTTCTATGGTATTCAAAGCCTAATTCAGGTATTACCAATGGAAAAGAAATTTCCCTTCAAATTACCTCTATTGGCAATCAAAGATTATCCGGCATTCTCTTACCGAGGTATGCACCTGGATGTGAGCAGGCATTTCTTCCCGGTAAGCTATATTAAAAAATACATTGATTATCTCGCCATGCACAAAATGAATAATTTCCATTGGCACCTGACGGATGACCAGGGCTGGCGAATTGAGATTAAAAAATATCCTCTGCTAACCCAGGTAGGTGGTTGCCGCAACCAAACCCTTGCAGGTCGCTATGGCTCTGATAAATATGATAGTACAAAATATTGTGGCTATTACACACAGGACCAAATAAAAGAAGTGGTAAAATATGCTGCAGAACGTTACATAAACATTATTCCTGAAATTGAAATGCCGGGCCATGCTCTTGCAGCAATTACTGCATACCCGCAACTAAGTTGTTACCCTGACTCTGCAAAAAAAGTTGCAGAAACCTGGGGCGTATTTGAGGACATTATGTGCCCGACAGACTTTACTTTCAATTTTCTTGAAAATGTACTTTCAGAAGTTATTGAATTATTTCCCTCAACTTATATTCACATTGGTGGTGATGAAGCACCAAAAGAAGCCTGGAAAAATTCTGACTTTGCACAATCGGTCATTAAAGAAAAAAAATTAAAAGATGAACATGAGTTACAGAGTTATTTTATTCAACGCATAGAAAAATTTGTAAACAGCAAAGGAAGGAAAATAATTGGCTGGGATGAAATACTGGAAGGTGGTCTTGCACCCAATGCAGCAGTCATGAGCTGGCGGGGTGAAAAAGGTGGAATTGAAGCCGCAAAGCAAAAACATTATGTAGTAATGTCTCCCGAGAAACCTTTGTACTTTGACCATTCACAAACCCGAAACGAAGACAGTTTGACCAGGGGTAATTACAATTCGCTGGAAGATGTGTATGCTTATAATCCTTTACCGGCAGCACTTTCAGCCAATGACAGAAAGTATGTTATGGGAGCACAAGCCAATGTGTGGGCAGAATATTTTGACAATGGTTATAAAATTGACTACATGATCTTTCCCCGTATGTCTGCATTGTCTGAAGTTTTATGGTCACCATCTTCACAAAAAAACTGGGCAAGTTTTGAACAACGTCTTCCGGGATTAATGAAAAGATATGAATGGTGGAACAGCAGTTACAGCACGGCTTTTTATGATTTACAACCTGCAGTTGTACAAGGCCCTAATAACGAAATCACCTGGAAACTCCAGACACGTTTTCCTGGTGCAAAGATTATTTATGTAAAAGACAGTACAACCAATTCCAGTTATCCATATAAAAACCCTGTTGTTATTGACCGGCCTGGTTATTATGGTGCAACTGTTACCGACAATAATCATAAGATCATTGGAAAATGGACCAATCAACTATTTGAATTAAACAAGGCAAGCGGAAAAAAAATAACATTGACAACTGCTCCTAATGCAAGTTATGCTGGCCAGGGTGGTTTTTCATTGATTGATGGTGTACAAAATAAATTAGGAATGGTAAAGTCAACCCAGTTCATTGGCTTTGTGGCAAAAGACCTGGAAGCATTTATAGACCTGGAAAAAGTACAGCAAGTGGATGAAATAATACTGCATGCTTTTGAACAGCAGGGAAGTTGGATCTATCGTCCTTCTTCTGTAAGTTTTTTTACAAGCAATGATGGAATAAATTATACCGAAGTAAAAACAGGTATATCCAAAACTGGCGATAAAAATATAATATATGCCTGCAAACCTGCAATTACTGCACGTTTTATTAAAGTCCTTGCAAAAAATTATGGTAAGATACCCTCAGGTATGCCAGGCGCAGGAGCAAATTCATGGTTATTTGCTGATGAAATAGAAGTGAAATAGAGCTGACGGATAGTTGATAGTTGATAGTTGCCAGGCAAAAAACGTTTAATCAATTCGTGTAACCTCACTGTTTACAGGCAGGTTCTATAATAGTGAGAGCAAAAAAAAGTATAAGGCGTTTTATGATCATCTTTAACCTCAGAAATCCAACATCTTAAATCAAACAACTATCCAATTATTTCGTCCGCATCCTTCATTAGCTTGAAAAGCTTCTTTGTTTCTTTCAGGAATTTACTGCCTTTTTTATAAGGCCATGGCTCAACGCCCTGAGATCGGTTGTACATACATATTTCATCGAGATCTTTCCAGTGTTTTAAAATCTCCCGGTATGCACCAAATAATGTATAGCCAGTATCATAAAAATGATTGGGCTCTGCACCGCACCCGTTATACTCAAGGATAGTAAAGTTTTTGCCTTGCTTTAATTCTTCGATACTATTGCACATTATATCATAACGGCCATAAAAAAAATCATTAATACTATGGCTTAGTTTGTCAAATACGGCTACAAGATTGTCATCAATATGCGCCTTCAGGTCAATGAAATGTGCACCACGGTTATGATTGGCAGCATGACTAAGCATATATTTTTCTCCACTGGGAATAACAGTATTCCATTCCTTCTTATGCTTGCTGTGCAGCTCACCAACACGCTTGGCCGCTTTAGAATGCAACATAACCAATTGCTCCAGTGTGTGTATTCCATCTCCTGTGACCTGCAATGGAATTTTGTGAAGGAAGCCCGTAACCTTTCCTTCCTTCTGTTGAGGATGACGGATATAAAAGACACTAACTTCAATAGGGTAATGCACCATGCGTTGCACAATATATTCTACAGGAACAAGTCCATGATAATGCTGTAGCTCTTCGATGGTATCAATCTTTCTAAATAAAATACCCTGGCCGCCCACCTCTGGTTTTACAATTAATGGAAAAGGAATATTATGCCTTTTCACTTCTTCCAGCAAATTATTAAAAGGTTCGGATGGAAATATATTAAAGGTTGTAGGATACAAATCCGGGGGCAACAGATCATACATTTCCTTTTTAGGCTCACCTTCCATTCCACCAAAAGTAAGACTCGGATTGCTGGGTGTAAAAAACCAAACGCACCGGGATTTTATCATGTACCATATCCATACAGGCGCTATCGGCGCATATAAAAGCTTGAAGGGCCATGCCTCCCAGTTTGCTATTTTTTTAAGAATATTTTTCAATTACCAGCTTAATCTGCAAAAATAAATGGATGATGCTTAATGGCAATCATAAATTGTGTTTACTTTGTTGATTGTTTAATCTTTAATAATCCATGAGATTTACAAAACAGCAAATCTCTAAACCACTAAACATCTAAATCTCTAAACATATATTATGCAGGTATCTACAATGGCAGAAATGCAGGCAAACGGACAAAGTCCTGAGATATTGTTTTGGGTAGGTTGTGCAGGCAGCTTTGACCAGCGGGCGCAAAAAATTACAAAAGCTTTCGCTGGTATACTAACTAAACTGCAAATCAATTATGCCATCCTGGGCAAGGAAGAAAGCTGTACCGGCGACCCTGCAAGGAGAGCAGGAAATGAATTTATGTTCCAGATGATGGCTTACCAGAACATTCAAATATTGAATGGATATGGCATTAAAAAAATTGTTACTGCCTGCCCACATTGTTTTAATATTTTCAAGAATGAATACCCGCAACTAGGTGGTAATTATGAAGTGATACATCATGCTGTTTACCTTCAACAACTGATAGATGAAGGAAGAGTAAAAATGAAAGAAGGCGGCATTTACAAAGGCAAAAAAATTACTTATCACGATAGTTGTTACCTGGGCCGTGCCAATGATATTTATGAAGCACCCCGTAAAGTACTGGAAGCATTGGATGCAGAACTGGTTGAAATGAAACGTTGCCGCACCAATGGCCTTTGCTGCGGAGCAGGCGGTGCACAAATGTTTAAGGAGGAAGAAAAAGGAAACGTTCGTATAAATGTTGAACGAAGTGATGAAGCTATTGGTACTGGCGCAACCATTATCGCAGCAGCATGCCCTTTTTGTAATACGATGCTCACAGACGGTGTAAAAAACAGGGAGAAGGAAGCTGAGGTAGCCGTAATGGATATTGCTGAATTAATTGCTGCCTCAATGGATTAAGTGAGTTACCCTGCTTTTATGGGTAAGGCTTTCTTTAACTTTGCAACATGGACTTAAACATTGTAGAACACCTTCCAGAAGATTTTAATGATAACTCAAGAGTATGGATTTACCAAAGCAGCCGTTTGTTTTTTATTAGTGAAGCGTTGGAAATGGAGGATATGCTGAATGATTTTGTAAAAAACTGGCATAGCCACGGTACGCCGGTTAAGGGTTTTGCCAATTTATTTTTTGGAAGATTTTTAATTTTTATGGCAGACGAAACCGCAAGCGGAGTAAGCGGTTGTAGTACCGATAGTTCTGTAAGACTGGTTAAAGAAATAGAAAAAAAATACGATACCGACATGTTTGATCGTCAGTTGCTGGCCTTTATTGTAAAAGATAAAATAGAACAAATTCCATTATCCCAACTTTCCTATGCAATGGAAAATAATTTTATAACCGATAATACGCTCTACTTTAATAATACAGTGCTTTCCAAAAAACAATTAGAAACTGAATGGATAATTCCTTTGAAAGAAAGCTGGCTAGCGAAGAAGATAGAAAAAAGTCAATAGATCATTGAGTCAACAATCATTAAGATTCATTTCTAAGAATAAACCATCCGACATCATACATCCTACATCAGACCTTACTTCCTACTTTTTTCACTGGCAATTTCAATGGCTTTTTTGGCGCCTTTTTAAATGTGTAGGCTACAGCAATTTTAAAATTTCTTGTATTGCTTGTACTAAAGCTTTCAAGAATATAGTTTGAGCCATAAACAAAGTTGCGGTTCTGTTGCTGGCCAAAAGGGTCAATAATACTTAAACTCACAGTTAGATTTTTCTTAAAAAACTTTTGTTGCAAGCCTAAATTCATACTCAACCTGTTTCTTGCAAGACCTTGTGGATTGGCAAAACGATTATACGTAAAGTTGCCGGTTGCATTCATAAGACTGTTAACCTGGTATTGTATGTTAGCGCTGCTATGCAACGAGCCACCGTTGCGGTAGCGGTTTACAGTGCGGTCGTGCAGGCTATACACATTGTAGGTATAAGCAGCGCTAAGGTTTGTTTTAAGTTTTTTAATTGCTGTAAACCCACCCCATATACTGCCTTCATATTCTTTTCTTCCACTTAGGTTTTCCCAGGTTATAAATGTTTTACCATCTGGCTGCAATGTTCGTATGACGCTGTAAATAGCCTGCAATGCATTGTATCCGCCAGATATGTTGATATTGTATTTTTTAGTCCAATATCCGGCACCCAAATCAAAATTATCTGCATAATATGGTTGCAGGTAAGGGTTGCCCGAACGGGTATTATATGGATCGGAATAATCAATACTGGGATTTAAATTATTTATACCCGGTCGCTGAATGCTTCTTCTATAACTGAGGCTAATGTTATAACCCTTATCCCATTTCCGGGTAAGATTTGCAAATGGAAGTGTACTATAATATTCGTTGCGATAATGATTGCTGTAATTCAATATGTCAAAATATGTGTTGGCATATTCCTGTTGCAACCCGGCATTTACAAAAAAATTGCTGCTGAATAAGTATCGTATGGAAGCGCTTGCTGCCAGTACTTTCTGATAAAAATCAAATTCATTACTAAGCAGTTCGTTTTTAACCATAATGTTATCAGGCTTTTTCCTGTACATACTGCTCAGGTCGTTATTGGTATGAATAAAATTGGAAGTAAATCCTGCGTAAACAAAAATTTTCTTACTCATTGGCTTCTCATAATTCAACCTTAGGGAAACAGTTTTATTTTTTATTAAGGTTTGTTGTACCTGCATGCTATCATTACCGGTAATAGTCCCATCAGGCTCCAGATATTGCTGGTAAAAAGTCCTCTCATTGTCATTATTGTTATTGTAAAATCCTGCAAAAAATTTCAATTGTTCAGCAGGGTTTTTTCCTTTATGGGTAAAAGAAAAATTGATGGCCTGGTTCTGGCTTTCCGCATCGCTAAGAGTATTGCGCAGGCTATTACGGTAAATATCGCCATAGCGATTTATATGCCGGTATTGCGTATTTCCATCCCCTTCATTATCATTGGCATTATAGGTTATTACCATACCAAATACATTGCGTTTATTTAATTCGTAATCCAGCGCAAATCTTGCATTTGGTCTAAGGTTTTCTGATGTGCTGGCACCTTCTGTGCGCAAAAAATTACTGCTGTCAGCATATAAATTCTGTCTATTGCTGTAACTGCTTCCACGATATTGATTATAAGAAATGCCAGGCGAAAAATTCAGGTTGAATTTGTTTTTCTTGTACATAATGCTTCCACTCATACCCGCTTCTCCCCTGCTGCCATAGCTTATATTTATGCGTGCATTAAAACCTACCCTTCCTTTTTTGGTTACAATGTTTATTACACCGCCTCGTTCATTTGCATATTGCGGTGGTGGTGTAGTAAGCACTTCTATTTTTTCAATCATACTTCCACTCATGCTTTCAAGTAAATCCTGCAGTTGTCTTGCATCAAGGTCCACAGGTTTATCATCAATTAATATTTTTACATCTTTTCCTTTCAGTTGTACTTTGCCATCTGCATCCACACTTACAAGAGGTGTTTGCTTTAGTAATTCCGTTGCTGAGGAACCATTGCTTAATGCTGATTCGGAAACATTGAATGTTATTTTTCCATCTTTGTTTTCAAACAAAGGTTTTTCAGCATAAATGATTACCGTTTCCAGGTTGGAAGACTTTTTTACCAATTTAATTTCATTTAGGTTAAAGTCGGATCGCTCCTGCCTGATGTTAATACTATCTATCCTGAACGAAGGATAACCAATGCCAGAAACTAAAATACGGTAGAAACCAAAAGGCAAATCTTCAAATAAAAAATAACCATTTTTATCTGTTAGGGTTGATTGGTTCTGGCTACTATCATTCATATTTGCCAGCGAAACGGATGCTCCTAAGAGGGGTTGTTCTTTATCTGCTTCTAAAACATTTCCTGAAATTATACCCACAGGTTTTGATTCCTGTGCATATAACAGGAAATTCAACATCAATAAAAGAAGAGTAAATAATAATTTCAATTAGGAGTATTTTTAAAGCAGCAAATATAAACTGATATGATTTACACGCAATTGAAATATATAAATGTGAAAAATTATATATGGCATGATTTTTCTAAAATAATTAAAAATATTTATGTTGATAATGAATTACAGGATACCTGTTAGAGAACTAATTATTTCGCTGATTTTAATGCCAATTTTAAATGCAACTACTTTTGCTCAAGCAGCAGATGACTCAACATATATAATCCTTCCCGCATCAGTGAAATATCAAAAATCTCCTTCATATCAAAAAAAATGGGGCAAACATTACCGCAAAGAATGGGCAATGCCTGTTAAGTTCAGCAAGGTAAATATTGACACGCTTGCAGGTGGACTAAAGCCCTATCAAACCGGTGGTGGAAGGCAAAGCAAATCTATAAGGTTAAGAGATAATGATGAAAGAGAATATGTTTTACGAAGTATTGATAAATCTTTTGGTAAAGCACTACCTGAAATTGCACAGGGCACTTTTATAGAAGCATTGGTAAACGACCAGGTCACTATTGGTCATCCTTATTCGGCAGTTACAATTGCGCCAATGGCCGAGGCTGCAGGTATTTTTCTTACCAATCCTCTGCTATTTTATGTTCCTAAACAACCTGCATTGGGAAATTTCAGCGACAGCATGGGTAATACCTTATACCTTTTTGAACAGAGACCCGATGAGAACTGGGAAACCGCTGCCAACTTTGGTAATTCTGCTAATATTGTGAGTACAGAAAAGATGCTGCAAAAAATACATAACGACAATGATAACCAGGTGGACCAACAGGCATTTGTAAGAGCAAGAATATTTGATATGTTTATCGGCGATTGGGGCCGGCACGATGACCAATGGAGATGGGCAACATTTAAGGATGATAAAAAAACATTGTACGTACCTATACCCCGCGACCGTGACCAGGCTTATACTTTGTTTGATGGAAGCCTGTTAAAAAGAATCATCCGTCTCAGTGGTATAAAGGAATTACAAAGTTTTGATAGTACAATAAAAGATGTTGTGGGTTTTAATTCACCTGCACATAATATGGATTTTCATTTAACCAACCAGGTAACTATTCAGCAATGGGTAGATATTGCTACGGATCTTCAACAGAAGTTAACGGATAATATTATTGACCAGGCCATAAAAAAATTACCTGCAGAAGTTTATCCATTATCCGGACTAGACATTGCAACAAAACTTAAGGGGCGCAGGAATCATTTGGCAGAATATGCAAGGCAGTATGCAAGTTTTTTAAGTGAAGAGATTGACATTACCGGCTCCGCCGATGATGAACTTTTTGACGTGAAAAGACTGAACGATAATGAAACGGAAATTTTTATTTATAAAATTACCAATGAAGGCAAAGTAAAAGAAAAGCCTTTTTATCATCGGCTCTTCACCTCCGCTGAAACAAAAGAAATAAGACTTTATGGTCTTAATGGAAATGACCAGTACAAGGTTAGCGGAAATGTAAACAACGCAATCAAAATAAGATTAATAGGAGGAGAAGGAAAAGATATTTATACCAATGAATCTGTTGTTGTTGACAATAATAAAAAAGTGCTGGTGTATGATGACAAAAAAAACAATTCTTACCGCGGCAGCAACTGGCGGAAGCATTTAAGTAATGATAGGGCTATACATCAATTTGATTACGACCAGTTTGAATTTAACAGCAGGGGCATAAGGCCTATTGCGTTATATAGTTTTGAGGACAGGTTTTATATAGGCCTTGCTTATAATATTAAAAAACATGCATGGCGAAAAAAGCCATTTGCACAGCAGCATAGTTTTGATGTAAAGTATTCTATTAGCCAGAAAGCATTTAGTTCCACATACAAAGGCATCTTTACTGAGGCCATTGGCAAATGGGATCTAAAACCAATGTTGAATTATGATGCCGTGCAATGGAATAATTATTTTGGGCTGGGAAATGAAAGCATATTTAAAATAAAAGACAGGAACTATCACCGCCTTCGCACACAACGCTTTTATGCAGAATTGGGATTAGAAAGAATACTTAATACGTTTCATAAGATTACACTGTCTCCTTTCGTTCAAAGTATTGAAATTATCAATGATTCCGGGCGATATTTATCCAAACTGCCAATAGCAAATGATCCTGAAACTTTTAAGGCAAAAGGATTTGCAGGAGTAATGCTTACTTATGTTTATCAAAAATTAAATGACAGCATTTTACCGGTTAAGGGCATTAGTTTTAAAGCATGGGGAAGTTTTACTTCAGCCATAAAAGACAAAAATAATTTTATAAAATATGGTACAGAATTCAGGGGATATGTACCACTAAGTAAAAAATTCAGCCTGGCAATAAAAGCAGGCGCAGCTGCACTAAGTGGCACAGCACAATTTTATCAATATAATTCCATTGGCGGCCATGTTTCATTAAGGGGTTACGAACGTGATCGCTTTTATGGCCGCACTAAATTTTATAATCAAAATGAATTGCGCTGGATAACCGATTTCAGAACATACGTTATGAATGGTAAAATAGGTTTATTTGCTTTATACGACGTGGGTCGTGTGTGGATGAAACCCGATAACAGCAATACCTGGCACCCAGGGTATGGTGGTGGATTTATTCTTTCTCCTTTTAATAAAATTTCAGTTTCAGCAGCTTATGCCATTTCTCCTGAAGAAAAGAGAATTCACTTTGATTTAATAAAAGTGTTTTAATTTTTTTTATTCCAATTTTAGATATGGTTAAGGTATTTAAGCAACGTTCACTCCTTTCAAATAATTTTCACAAATCACTATTGCATTCTCCCTTAATTTTAGCGCTAAATTATTTATATGCATATATGCAACAAACTTTTCATGTTCAATATATTGATGGTATTTGTGTTTCCAGTATTCTCACAACAAAAAAAATTTATTGACCCGACTAACATGGATCAATCCGTAAAACCCGGAGATAATTTTTATTTATATGTGAATGGAAACTGGTTAAAAAATAACACTATCCCTGCTTCTAAAACCAGTTGGGGCTCCTTTGCAGAGCTTACAGAAGAGAGTGTAAATGCCCTCAGGGAATTATTGGAGGAATCATCAAAACATCCGGGAACTAGTACCATTGCAAGAAGAGTTGGCGATTTTTACACCAGTGCAATGGATTCCCTGGCGATAGAAAAAAAAGGTTATCTGCCCATAAAGCCATTTCTTGATAAAATAAATAACCTTAAGTCAAAGACAGAAGTACTAAATATGATTGCCTGGCTAAGAGCTAATGCAATTTCATCACCGTTCATCAATCTTAATGTTCGACAGGACTCCAGGAATGTAAGCAGGTATATTATTGGTATCGGCCAGGGAGGAACATCATTACCAGACCGGGATTATTACATCAAAAATGATAATCGCAGCAGGCAGATCCAGTATGCATTTATGGCCTTTGTGATGAAGATGTTTACGCTGACCGGTGAGACAGATATCAATTCAAAAATGAATGCACAAAACATCCTAGATTTTGAAACCATATTGGCTAAAGCCCAATTGAGTCGTGTAGAAATGCGTGACCCTGTTAAGTTATATAATATGCTTAGCATGGCAACCATTCGTAAAACTGCGCCGCATTATATTACCAACGATTATATTAAAAAACTTGGCTTCCAAAAAATTCCAGATAGCATAGTGGTAACCAGCCCTTCCTTTCTTGCTGTTGCAGATTCTGTTTTTCAAAACTTATCACTTGATAGCTGGAAAGCATACCTGAAATGGAACGTGATAAAAGATAATGCCCCCTACCTGAGCAGCGATTTTGTAAACAGCAGTTTCCAGTTTAACCAGGTGCTCACGGGACAAAAAGAACTATCACCACGCTGGCAGCGCATGAGCAACCTCATTGACAAGCAGTTGGGCGATTTACTGGGCCAGCTATATGTACAAAAACATTTTAAGCCAGAAGCAAAAAAACGTATGGGTGAGCTGGTAAAAAATATGCAGGAAACTTTTGCAGAAAGAATCAAGCAACTGGATTGGATGAGTGATGAAACCAAACTCAGGGCTTTGCAAAAATTAAATGCATATGTAAACAAAATCGGATACGCCGATAAATGGAAAGATTATATCGGTATTGTAATTACCAAAGATGATTTTATTGCTAATGTGCGCAGCAGTCTTACATGGCAATATAAGGATATGTTAGGCCGGCTCAATCGCTCGGTAGATAAATCGGAATGGGGAATGACACCGCCCACAGTGAATGCCTATTATAGTCCACAACGCAATGAGATTGTTTTTCCAGCAGGAATACTTCGCTTTCCATTTTTTGACCCCAATGCAGATGATGCAATAAATTATGGTGGCATAGCAGCAGTGATTGGCCACGAAATGACGCATGGCTTTGATGACCAGGGTCGGCAATACGATTATGATGGTAACTTACTGGACTGGTGGACTGTCAGCGATGCAGATAAATTTAAAATGAAAGCTGATGAAGTAGTAGCCCAATATAACGGTTTTACCGTTCTGGATACTTTACATGTCAACGGCAAACTTACCCTCGGCGAAAATATAGCAGACCTCGGTGGATTAAGTATTGCCTATGCAGCTTTTAAAAAAACAGATCAAGGCAAAAATGGTGACCCTATTGATGGCTTTACACCCGACCAGCGCTTTTTCATTAACTGGGCGCAAATTTGGAGAAATAATATGTTGCCCGAAACTGTGGCTCAAAGAATCCTCACAGATAATCATTCACCCTCAACACACAGGACTAATGGGCCATTGACAAACTTTGATGCATGGTACAAGGCATTTAATATTCAGGAAACGGATAAGATGTACAAAGCGCCGGCACTTCGAACAAGAATATGGTAAACATTTTTTATAAAAAATCCCTGGAGCGCCGGGGATTTTTTTTTATTGACCCGGCAACAGGAATATTATTTTAACTTCATTGGCGTCGCACACTTGTACATGAGATTATTATGGAACATACAGAATGCATGTTACATTCATTTGTTATTAATTTCTCATTTATAACAACTCTCTGCCATACTGGCACTTCAATCCATCAAATAGCTTAATTTTGCTCTTCAATTTTATTTTTGATGGAGATATTGGTACAGGACAAAAAACATGATGAAGCAAGGCAGGGCGAAGCTTTTGCACCTGTTACTATTTTACCGGAAACAGGCAAAAAAAAGTTTTATATAGAAAGCTATGGTTGTGCAATGAATTTTGCAGATAGTGAAGTAGTTGCATCTATCCTTCACAATGCAGATTATTCAGTAACTACATCTCCAGAAAATGCGGATCTAATTTTAGTTAATACTTGTTCTATCAGGGAAAAAGCTGAGATGACCGTACGTAAACGATTGACAGTATTCAGAAAAATTAAAAAATCTAATCCCGGCCTTATAGTAGGTGTACTGGGTTGCATGGCGGAAAGATTAAAATCTGCTTTCCTGGAAGAAGAAAAACTAGTGGACATAGTTGTAGGCCCTGATTCATACAGAAGCTTGCCCGGCCTTATTGAAGAGGCAAACGGAGGACAAAAAGGGGTGAATGTTTTATTGAGCAGGGAAGAAACCTACGCAGACATTTCACCCATACGGTTAAACAGCAATGGCGTAACAGCTTTTGTAAGCATAATGCGTGGCTGTAATAATATGTGTTCGTTTTGCGTGGTACCCTTCACACGTGGGCGGGAACGCAGCCGACCTGCAGCAAGTATAGTGCAGGAATGTGAAGCACTGTTTAATGATGGATATAAAGAAGTAACCTTACTTGGACAAAATGTGGACAGCTACCAATGGTATGATGACAGTAAAAATGAAACAGTAAGCTTTGCAGCATTAATGGAAATGGTAGCAAAAATTTCTCCGCTGCTAAGAGTACGTTTTTCTACCTCGCATCCCAAAGACATTACGGATGATGTGCTTTTTGTAATGAAGCAATATGATAATATCTGCAATTATATTCACCTCCCGGTACAAAGTGGAAGCAGCAGGGTATTGCAGATGATGAACCGCACTTACAGCCGCGAATGGTACATTGCAAAAGTGGACCGCATAAGAGAGATACTACCCAACTGTGGTTTATCTACCGATATGATAACAGGATTTTGTACAGAATCTGAAGAAGACCATCAGCAATCGCTTAGCCTTTTTGAATACTGCAAATACGACCTTGCTTATTTATATTTTTACAGCGAACGCCCGGGAACGCTTGCTGCAAGAAGGTTCAAAGATGATGTGCCACTGGATGCAAAAAAACGCAGGCTGCAGGAACTGGTTGATTTGTATAGAAATCAATCGCTGGTAAGCATGCAGAAAGATGTGGGAAAAACTTTCATGGTTTTAGTAGAAGGCGTATCAAAGAAAAATGAAAACGAACTATTTGGCCGCAATGAACAAAATAAGGTTATAGTATTTCCAAAAGGAAATATTTCAAAGGGTGAATATGTAAATGTGAAAGTGACCAATTGTACGGCGGGTACATTATTAGGAATTGTTGTAACTGAATAAAGTAAAAAGCAATGGATTTACAAGCAATAAAAAATCGTTTCGGAATTATAGGAAATGCGCAAGCACTCAATCATGCACTGAATGTAGCCGTGCAGGTTGCCAATACGGATCTAAGTGTTCTTATCTACGGGGAAAGTGGAGTAGGTAAAGAAGCATTTTCCCAAATCATACATGCGCTATCAGCCCGTAAGCATAATCCATTTATTGCTGTGAATTGCGGCGCCATTCCTGAAGGCACTATTGATTCAGAATTATTCGGGCATGAAAAAGGTTCCTTCACCGGCGCTGTTGACAGCCGTAAAGGATATTTTGAAACGGTGAATGGCGGCACTATTTTCCTTGATGAAATTGGAGAAATGCCGCTTGGCACACAGGCCCGATTGCTTCGTGTGCTGGAAGCCGGGGAATACATTCGGGTGGGTAGCAGTAAGGTGCAGAAAACAGATGTAAGGGTGATTGCCGCAAGTAATAAAGATTTGCTGGACTTTACACATAACGGAAGGTTTAGGGAAGACTTATATTACAGACTGAATACAGTGCCCATCAGGGTCCCTGCATTGCGTGACAGGAAAGATGATATTATTTTATTGTTCAGGAAATTTTCTGGTGACTTTGCAGACAGGTATAAAACAAGTTCGGTGCAGCTTGATGATGAAGCAAGAAATGTGCTGGTGAATTATTCCTTCCCGGGAAATATAAGGGAACTGAAAAATATTGCTGAACAGATATCTGTTTTAAGTAAAGATAAAAATGTAACTGCACAGCATCTGAAGTCATATTTACCTGAGCATAATTACTCAAGGCTGCCTGTACTTTCAGGTGGAACCGGCCATGTATCACAATCAGAATTTGCAAATGAAAGAGAAATTCTTTACAAGCTGTTCTTTGATATGAAAAAAGACGTGAATGAATTAAAGAAAATGTTTTTTGATTTGCTTCAAAACCCAGCCATGGCCAGTCGGGTGCCTGTATATAATGATGGCAACGATTTCCAGGGCACTTCAAATTCAGCCAGTTTTTTACAGCCTTCATCATCACAGGTCATTCTTCATAATAAAAATGCAGGTAATAATATTCAACAGCATGAGGATATCGAAGAATCACTGAGCATAGTGGATAAAGAAAAAGAACTCATCATAAAAGCGCTTAAAAAACATCGCGGCAAAAGAAGAGATGCATCAATGGACCTTGGCATCAGCGAAAGAACACTTTACAGGAAACTGAAAGAATATGATATTGAAGAATTATAGGCTTATCTTTTTTTGCACAATAAAATAGTTATGAAAGCATTTTTAAAAAAAATACAATTCTTCCTTGGTTCTCTGATGCTATTAATGGTGTTTAATTTCTCTACCTGCAAATATGGATTCAGGGATTCGGCACCCATACCAGCAGAAGTAAAAACATTCAGAGTTAATTACCTGGAAAATAAAGCACAATATGTAAACACACAGCTTAGCCCGCAACTTACTGAGAAATTAAAACAAAAAATTATTAACACTACCCGCCTCAGGCAAACCAATGATGATAATGCGCATTATGATATCAGTGGTTATGTATCACAATATTTCACAAGTACAATAAGTATAACAGGAAATGATGCAACCGGCAACCGGCTTACTGTAGGCATGCATCTCATTTTTAAAAATACGCTTGACGAAACAAAAAATTTTGAAACAGATCTTACCCGTACTTTTGATTTCAAGGGAAATAAATCTTTATCAGAAGCAGAAGCGGAATTAAATACTACTATTGTGAGCAACCTTGTGGATGAAATTTTTAATAAGATATTTTCTAACTGGTAAAGTAGTGAATAGTGAATGGTCAAAGGTGAAATTGAAACCTTACAACTCAAAACTCGTTAAATTCCTGGAAGTAATTGTTTAATATCATTTTTTAAAATTTATGCGGCAACTAGAATTACTCCATACTATCATAGACAAGGATACTGAGGCTGCATCCTTAAAGCATAGTTTAACTAATCTTACAGAAGATTTTCCCTGGTTTGGTATACCTCATTATTTTCTGTTGCAGCAAATGGATAAAAATGACCCTGGCTTTCCTAAACTTGCAGCAAAAACAGCAATGCATTTTTCAAATCCTTATTTGCTTAAATACAGGCTTAACAATTTTTATCCTGTTGTGGAAAATAAAGTTACTGGCCTTACCGCTGAAAAAACAGGCATTATAAATTCCTCTGAATTTCACAATTATGATTCCGGGAATCAAGACATGCAACCTGCATGGGAATTAACCCAGGTGATGATTGAGGAAAAAGATGACACTGAAGAATTAGCAGTTCCTTTAGAAACGGCAGCTACATTTGAAGCCGAAATAATTGAACCAGCAGTACCTGTTGGCACTAGTGAGATTATAGACGAAGAACCCCTGGCAACACAAATAAAAGGGGAACCCGCTTCCCAAAAAGATGAAATGATTTTTGAACCACTTTATGCTTCTGACTATTTTGCATCGCAGGGCATAAAACTTAGTGAGCAGGAAACATCTACCGATAAACTGGGTAAGCAGGTAAAGAGTTTTACGGATTGGCTTAAAACGATGAAAAAATTACCAGGCAGCCAGGCCACTCAGGTAATGCACGTGGACAATAATGTGGAACAATTGGCAGAAAAAAGTAATACGGAAGCAGAAGTGATAACAGAAAGCATGGCAGAGGTGTTTCTTCAGCAAGGGCGAAAAGCCAGGGCCGAAGAGATTTACCATAAATTAAGTTTGCTCAATCCTTCCAAAAGCGCTTACTTTGCAGCCAAAATTGAGCATTTGAGAAGCGGTGACAATTAGCATATTTCACCGGTATAACAAATGATTGACAGCATTAAATTTTAAAAAAAACAAACATGTTAGCTTTATTCGGTGTATTAATTATTATAGCTTCTATTATTTTAGGATTAATCGTACTTATTCAAAATCCTAAGGGTGGCGGTATTTCCGGAAGCCTCACAGGGTTCAGTACACAGTTCATCGGTGTAAAACAAACTACGGATATACTTGAAAAAGGCACATGGGTATTTGCAGCAATTGTAGGAATTCTTTGCATGATTTCTCCGGCATTTATACCAAAAGAAGGTGCCGGAGACGGTAATGACCTTTTGAAAGGTGCACCCGTGAGCAGCCCTGCAAAACCAGCAGCACAACCTTCTAATACAGTTCCCCTGCCGGCACCCGCTAGCACGCCTAACAAATAAATAAATCAACTATTGTAAAATATTTATGAGCCCCGGCATAATCAGCCGGGGTTTTTATTTTAATTTGGATTTACAAACAGCCTCATGAAAAAAATATTATTAACCATTGTTGTAATCCTGTTGCTTGGCGGCGTATGGGTGGCTTATAATGTATTAGGGCCTGTAGTTTCTGCACCTGAAGGAAAGTATTTTTATATACCTACGGGCAGTAAATATGAAACGGTAATGAAAAACATTACAGAGCAAAAAATTCTTCCAGGAACTATTTTTTTTAATCTTATTGCAAAACAACTTAAATATCCCCAACATGTAAAACCCGGCCGCTACGAAATAAAGAATGGCTCCAATCTCATTTCCCTAATCCGGATGCTTAATGCAGGTAATCAATCACCCGTGAGACTTGTGATAAATAAATTGCGAACTAAAGAAGACCTGGCAAAAAAAATAGGCGATAATTTTGAAGCTGATGAACAATCGGTATTTAATTTTATCAACAGCAATGACTCATTAAAACCCTATTCGCTTGATACTAATACGGTGATGACTGCAATTATCCCCGATACCTATTTATTGTTATGGAACAGCTCTTTCAAAAAATTATTCTCGAGGCTCAATGCCGAATCGGTAAAATTCTGGAACAAGGAAAGGCTATCAAAAGCAGCAGCAAAAAATCTTACCCCAGTGCAGGTATATACTATTTCCAGTATTGTAGATGAAGAAACTAATATTGTTTCTGATAAAGGCCTGGTGGCAAGTGTGTATATAAACCGGATTAATAAAGGAATGAAACTTCAGGCGGATCCTACAGTAAAATATGCATTAAGAAATTTTGGATTAAAAAGAATTTTGTATGGCCATTTAACTTATCCATCATCATACAATACTTATTATACTAAGGGTTTGCCGCCCGGGCCTATTGGTACGGCACTACCACAAACTTTAGATGCAGTGCTGGATGCACCCGAAACCAATTTTTTATTTTTTGCTGCAAAGCCCGACCTGAAAGGTTACCATGCCTTCAGCGAAACTTATGAACAACATAAAATTCACGCAAAAGCCTACCAGCATGCACTGGATAGTATTATATTGAGGAAACAACAAAATCAGACAGGCAATTGACCCGGTTTACCAGGATATTAATTACTAAAGGCCCGCTTGCCTTCTTACTTGAAAAGAGTAAAGGTTGGTACCTGCCAGGTTTTGAAGGCTTGTGTCTTTACGATGTGATTCGTTTTTTTTATAAGCAATTAAAAACGCATGGACTTAGTGAAAGAGCTGCAGCCATTTCCTATAATTTCATCATGGCGCTGCCACCTTCATTATTATTTTTATTTACACTCATTCCAAACCTTCCTTTTATTCCTAAAAGAAGTATACGGTACCAGTTACATAGTCTTATTTTTGATATCATTCCGGCAAAAGCATACAACAAACAGATCATTGATTTTGTAGATAGTTTTTTAGACGAAAGTAAAATTGCCCTTTTATCTTTTGGATTATTATTGTCATTATTTTTCGCCTCCAATGCTATGATGGGGTTATTGCGTTCTTTCAACAGGGATTATGTGGGCTTTACCAAACGGAAAAGAATCCACATGAGGGGGATTGCTTTGCGGCTTACAATTATATTATTCGGACTGTTACTCGCATACCTTATACTCCTCGTCATGCAGGGAGCATTTTTAAAATTACTGGTATCAAATAAAGACTGGAGGGAAGTGATATTTTATTCAAGATGGGTATTGATAGTGATGCTTATATTTTTTGCATTTGCATTTATTTATCGCTACGCACCTGCGGTGCAAAAAAGATGGAGGTTCAGTTCGCCGGGAGCCATCTTTGCCACAGTATTAAGCATTCTTGCCTCACTTGGCTTTGCCGCTTTTGTAAATAATTTTGGCAGATATAATGCCTTGTATGGATCCATTGGAACCATAATGATGATAATGGCTCTCATCTATATTAACTCGCTTGCTATTCTTATTGGTTTTGAATTGAATGTAAGTATCACTTCGTTGAAGCAAATTGCTGCAGAAAGAAAATTGACTGAAACCAACAAATAAACCTGCCATTCAAATAATTTTACCTGTTCATTATACCTAAACTATATTCTTATTGCTAACTTTATCGCCTTATTTAAAAATTTTACCATGAAAAAATTATTTTCCTCCCTGGCACTGGTTGCAGCAGTTGGAGCTACAGCCTTTACGGTGTCAGAAACATTACCAATTGGCGCCAACATGCCCAAAGCCGATCTGAAAATGAAAGATATTTCAGGCAAAGAAATAAGTATGAAAACGGTACTAAAGGATAAAGGTGTGCTGGTAATGTTTAGCTGCAATACCTGCCCTTATGTTATCAAAAACCAAAACCGCACGATTGAAATTGGCGATTATGCACAAAAAAGAGATGTAGGTGTAATCTTATTAAACAGTAATGAAGCTTATCGCTCAGGAGAAGACAGTTACGAAGCGATGAAAACTTATGCAAACAATCAAAAATATAACTGGAGCTACGTAGTAGATAAAAACAATGAAATAGCTGATGCATTTGGTGCCAACCGTACGCCTGAATGTTTTTTATTTGATAAGAATTTAAAACTGGTTTATCACGGGGCTATTGATGATAATCCCAGTGATGCAAGTGCCGTAAACAGGCATCACCTTAAAGAAGCCATTAATGAACTGGTAGCAGGAAAAGACATTTCAGTTAAAGAAAGCAGGAG
>JBDSYV010000225.1:0-14295 GCA_040110925.1 Ferruginibacter sp.
CCTAATTCCCTTTTCTCCCTTATCTTTGCCGCCTAAAATTAACGCCTTGGCAACAAAGTTTTCTAAAGAAACTTATCTCTATTGGTACGAATTAATGCTGCTAATGCGCCGCTTTGAAGAAAAGACGGGCCAGCTTTACGGTATGCAAAAGATCCGCGGCTTCTGCCATTTATATATTGGCCAGGAAGCAGTGGCTGCCGGTTGCATGACCGCTACTAATCCTGATGATAAATTTATTACCGCCTACCGTGACCATGCATTGGCTATTGCCAAGGGCGTATCTGCTAAAAGTTGTATGGCTGAATTATATGGTAAAGCTACCGGCTGCAGTAAAGGAAAGGGGGGAAGCATGCACTTTTTTGGGGTAAAAGAAAATTTCTTTGGAGGCCATGGTATTGTGGGCGCACAAATAGGAACTGGTGCAGGCCTGGCCTTTGCAGAAAAATACCGCGGTACTCAAAATGTAGTGCTTTGCTTTTTTGGTGATGGCGCTGCCCGGCAGGGTATGCTGCATGAAACTTTTAATATGGCCATGCTTTGGGACCTTCCGGTGGTGTTTATTTGTGAGAATAACCATTATGCCATGGGTACCTCTGTAGCCCGTACAAGTAAGACTTTAGATATATATAAACTGGCAGATGCTTATGATATGCCTGGCGACACTGTTGATGGCATGAGCCCGGAAAAAGTTCACGATGCCGTTTTAAGAGCCGTAAACAGGGCAAGGGAAAAGGGTGGACCTACCTTATTGGAAATTAAAACTTATCGTTATAAAGGCCACAGTATGAGCGATCCACAGAAATATCGCACAAAGGAAGAATTAGAAGAATACAAACAAAAAGACCCGATAGAACATGCTCTAAATGTTTTGAAGGAGCAATATAACCTGACTGACGAAGACATTGAAACTATCAATGAGAGGGTAAAAATGGAAGTGGAAGAAAGCGTAAAATTTGCAGAAGAAAGTCCTTTACCATCGGATGATGAATTACTGAAAGACGTTTATATGCAGGAAGATTATCCTTTTATTACCGATTAACATGACCTTAAATAGCAGATTTTTATAAACATTAAAATTAAAATGGCAGACAAACAAACCGTTACAGGCACACACACAGAAACTCATCCACTCTTGCATAAGGCAAGTGGTTTTTGGGCCAGTTATAGCAAGCCGATAATATATATTGGTTCAGCAATTATTATAATCATTGGGGCATGGTATGCCTACCAGGCTTTTGTAATAAAACCAAAAGAAGAAAAGTCAGCAGATGTTATTTTTCCTGCAGAAAATTTATTTGATAAAATGGCTACTTCAGGATTTAATAAAGATTCTGTAAATATAGTATTGAATGGTGGTGACCTGGAAGGCAATAAAGTTACAGGGTTACTGAATATTATAAAAAATTATGGCGGAACAAATGCTGCCAACAGGGCTAACTACATGACAGGCGCATCTTACCTGCACATTAAGGAATTTGACAAAGCTATAAAATACCTTGAAGCATTTGATGGTAATGGAGCCAGCCAGGTGCAAACCCGTGCATTCATTATGCTGGGACATGCTTATGCTGAAAAGAAGAAAACAAGTGAAGCACTTAACTATTATAAAAAGGCTGCATCCTTGAATGAAAAGGATGAATTTTATGCTTCTGATGCATATCTGATCGCTGCTACTTATGCAGATGCAATAGGCAACCAGAAAGAGGCCATTAATTTATTTAAAAAATTAAAGGAGAAATATCCTACTAATTCATCAGTACAAAGTGGTGAGGTGGACAAATACCTTGCACGCCTTGGTGAAATAGAATAGTTCAATAAAATTATCTTCATCAAAGAAAATTTTAAAAAATGGCAGTGGTTGATGAAGCAATATTAAATACAACAGGCATCCAGCTAAAGGATGCCTTTGTTGTAATCGTTCGCACAGAATGGAATGACCATGTAGTTGATATCCTGGAACAGGGTGCCTCAAAGGTTTTGCAACAACATAACGTAAACTTTAAGATCATAAATGTTCCTGGTGCGTTTGAAATCCCCTTTACAATTAAACAATTTAGTCAATTAGCCGAAAAACAACCCGATGCATTTATAGCACTTGGTTGTGTGATCAGGGGCAATACGCCACATTTTGAATATGTGAGCAAAGCCGTTACGGATGGCATTGTTCAGTTAAACTTAAGCCTCCCGGTACCAGTAATTTTTGGTGTGCTTACGGTAGATAACCAGGTGCAGGCAGATGAGCGTACAGGTGGCAGGCATGGACATAAAGGAGAAGAAGCTGCTTATACTGCCATCAAAATGATCTCAATTTTACAATCTTTCAAACCATCATAACCTGGCCATGAGGGTACAGTTATTTATTCCTTGTTTTGTAGATCAGTTGTTTCCACAAACCGCTTTTAATATGGTGAAAGTGCTGGAAAAAGCATGTTGCGAAGTTGAATATAATACCAACCAGACTTGTTGCGGTCAACCTGCATTCAATGCGGGTTTTTGGGATGAGGCAAGAACGGTTGCTGGTAAATTCATAAGAGATTTTGTCCGAAAGGACTCCTATGGAGATACCGCAGATTTTATTATTGCCCCCAGTGCTAGTTGTGTAGGTTTCGTTAGAAATTATTACCCCAAATTATTTGATAATGGATCTTCGCATAACCAGGTTAAAGAACTGGGCAAAAGGGTTTATGAGTTCACCGAATTTTTAACTGATGTATTGAGGATAGAAAATTTTGGTGCCTCCTTAAATACGAAAGCAACTTACCATGATAGCTGTGCAGCATTGAGAGAATGTCATATAAAGGAAGGGCCAAGAAAATTATTAAGCCATGTAAAAGATCTTGAACTGGTAGAGATGCCCGACAATGAAACCTGCTGCGGTTTTGGTGGAACCTTCTCTGTAAAATTTGAGCCTATCTCTGTAGCCATGGCCGATCAAAAAGTGATCAATGCAATGTCAGTGGGTGCGAAATGTATAATATCCACAGATATTAGCTGTCTTATGCAAATAGAAGGTGTGATTAAAAACAAACAACTTCCTATAACCACCATGCATATTGCAGATGTACTTGCCAGCGGCTGGGAATAAACCTTGCAGTATTTTCTGAGGAATTAGAAAAATACTCTTTGTACAGTCCAGTATAGAGCTATAAGTGCAATCATGACTGACAAAGGAATTACTATTCTTTGCCTGTACCACGGTTTATTTCCAAACCATTTTCCAAAAAGCAAATAAGCAGAAAGGATTACAAATACCTGCCCGAATTCAACACCAACATTAAAAAGTATTACAGAACTGAGATATGCATTTTGCGGCAACCCCAGCTCACGCAATGCACTTGCAAAGCCCATCCCATGTATCAATCCAAAAATAAATACAACCACAAGTCTTGATTTTTTTAATTCTGGAGAAAATATATTTTCCAATGCTACATATGCAATTGAAATGGCGATGATGGGTTCTACAATTGCTGGTATTGGCAGTATAACTTTATACATCGATAACCCAAGCGTTATGGAATGTGCTATCGTAAATGCAGTGGCCTGCAATAATACAGGCTTAAGTTTGGGGCTTAACAGGTAGAGGCTCAGGATAAAAAGGATATGATCAAATCCTAAAGGAAGAATATGTGTAAAGCCTAATTTCAAATAAACAAGTGCAGCATCCGCAGGAGATAAATTTGCTAATTCTCCTTCAATATCGTGTGCATATAATAATGGTGCAACAAGTAAGAAGCACAAAACCAATCCGAATATTTTTAAAAAAATAAATTTCGATTTCATGATCTATAAGTATAAGGCAAACTTTAAAATTAAAGGGAATACGTTTCCTGCATGAATGAGTAATGACATAACATGGCTATCATCATGCAACAGGGGCGCAGATGGATCAATCGGGGCAGCAATTATTTTACTATTCATAAGCTGGTAGCTGCTAAAATTTAGAACTGCCTTTTTTAAATGTTTGTAAGCATGCTTATTATTTAAACAAAGACTAAAGGTTTCATCCATAGTAAATTTTACAATAGGGTTCTTGACTGTGGGAGTAAATCTGTCATTGCTAAAAACAGCCGGTGCATGCTTTGGCTGGAATAGTTCAATGCTGTTTATTTTCTGGCAATAAATATTAGGTATTGAGAAGCTGCAGCATGATATACATACTGCTATTTTAAATAGCAAGGTCATAAAAAATCATTTAGAAATTAAATAGTAGGAGGTAGTGATGCAATAAAAGCAATCACTATTTACAGGAAAATTTAATAATTAAATGAGTCGGGGAGGAGGAGTAGTAATGTCGGGTGAAATATTAATAAAAACGCCGGGAAGCATTATACCCGAAATTTTAGTACATATAACCTGAATTGCGTTTTGGTTATTCCCTGGTGAAATATACTCATCTGTTGCCTGGCTTTTTTTAACGAGACCCTGGTCTTTTGATGAGTTTTCTTCACATGCTTTTTTAATCAGCTCCTGGTGCAAATGCATCTTCCCATTTTCATAATGTACAGTGGCCATATGTTGAGAATAATAA
Organism: Ferruginibacter sp.; assembly: GCA_040110925.1. Classification (GTDB taxonomy): domain Bacteria; phylum Bacteroidota; class Bacteroidia; order Chitinophagales; family Chitinophagaceae; genus Ferruginibacter. The sequence continues at coordinate 4,529 of JBDSYV010000225.1, forward strand.
AAGGCATGGGCGATACCGTCGGATATGATAGGTGTGATGGGTTTGCATAACACAACAACATAGACAAAAAGAAAAATATATGCAGCAGTCTTTTTCATTTCTTAAACGCTTAAGGCGTTGTTTGTACATAAATATTATTCATCATATACGGGTTCAATTATGTTCCTGGTTTTGTTTTAGAAAAAAATAAAAAAAAAGGCACTCATTAAAAGAGTGCCTTGTGTTATTTAAATTTAATTTTCTAATAAAGAAAAGGATCAACTATCACTAATACCTGTGCTTTTGTCAATGGCTCATCAAAAGCTTCCGATGCCGCATTAGCAGTGATAAAAGAATTACCGCCTAGGCCCACAATATTAACTCCAGCCTGTGTTGTAATATCTTCACCGGCATAGCTTAAATTGATATTAGCCTGTGCAGGTGGATAATCAATGCCACTATAGTTTGACGTTATCCATGGCTTCAATGGCTTTTGAGCTACAGGAATTGCTGCATCTAAGGCTCTGCGCATCTGGCGAATATGAGAAGCATGTCTTGCTTCAACAGAATGTATCTGCAAAGCTGCTGTTAAGTAACCACGGTTGCTTTGTAAATTACCTGCCTGGCCTTTGTATGCTCTTACGCCAGTGTCTTCAAATGTTTGTGCCATGGCAAGCTGTACAGCGTAGTTGGTAAGGTAACCAGCAAATGGTCCCGTTCCGGCAGCGCTTTTACCGCCTGTAAGATCGATATTTGGTTTTGCAACTGCTGCTGCACCTAGTACAGTTTTAAGAAATGCAACGTGTGCATTTTCATCATTCCTGATTTTTGTTAGTGCTGCCTGGGCCGCTGCAGAAGCAGTTAAGTATCCGACAGACCCTACAATTTTTGTATAAAATTCTGCTTCAAGATATTCAAGTGTTAATGCAAAATTTAAGGCATCAGTAACTGTTGTAGAAGTTTGACCGTATGCTTTTTTAAGCATTGAAGAAAGCGCTACGGGTATAGCAGCAACTGCTACTTTGCTTGTGAAGTTTGCAAACTGCTTCATAGCAGATCTGCGGGTATCCAGCCTCTCGTGAATCTCTGGATCTACCTTTTCTATTTCTGATATAATTGTTTGTATGTTCATGAGTTTTTTTTTTAAGATGGTAAATTACTTGCATCAAGTTTAGAAACTAAATAAGTACTGGCAATAGCAAGTACTTGAGCCGGAGTACGAACCGGAACGTCTAATCCATTGGCATCAGTACTATTTGCAAAAGTGCCATTACTGATAAGATCTCTTATTAATGCTGCGTGCCTTGCTTCCACTGAAACAATTTTGCCTGCAAGTCCAAGGTAAACAGTTCCATTACCTGAGGTGGTTAAAAGTTGACCAGCTCCATTATAAGCACTTACACCTAAATCTTCAAAAGCCATGGCAGTATTTAATACGCTTGTGCGACTTGTAAAGTCAATGGAAGAAAAATTAACTTCTAATCCTGGAATAATTGATGCAGGAGCAGCTGCTGTTATTGCTGCCTTAAAAAATTCACGATGAGCTACCTCATGATTTCTGATATCGGTCATATACTCAGCTTCTAAAGCAGACATACCTGAGTATGGAGATGCTACAACTTTAGAATAAAATGCCGCTTCTAATTGCTCTAAGGCATAAGCGTAATTTAAAATTCCAACATCGCCACTTCCAAGGTTAATACCACCGTTAGAAGTACTGTCTTTTTTACATGCACTTCCTATTGTAATCAGTGCTGCTGAAGCCCCTGCAAACTTCAGCATATTCCTACGCTGCATGCCATATGCAGAAATTGTTGATTCCTGTAATGGGGGAGAATCTTGTCTTTTCATGATTGTTTTATTTTTAGTTTAAAAATGAGCCAGTAAACAACAGTTAGGCACTCCTCCATTGTTTGCTGTAATCTTATTTACGAATATTAGGCCCAATTGGTTTTTGTGTGTAAACAACATAATTTAAAATGAAATTAAGCGGAAGGCACTTTAACTTTGGCTACATGAATTATTGGTTAATAAAATCGGAACCGGGTAAATATAGTTGGGATCAATTGGTTATTGATAAGCTTACAAGTTGGGATGGAGTACGCAATTATGCTGCCCGTTTGCATTTAATGGCTATGAAGAAAGGAGACAAGGCTTTTTTCTATCACAGTAATGAAGGAATGGAAATTGTGGGTATTGCAAAAGTGGAAAAAGAATTTTACCAGGATCCCACTACGGGAGATGAAAGGTGGGTGACTGTGAATTTTATTCCCCTAAAAAAATTAAAAAAACCTGTATCCCTTAAAGATGCAAAAGCAAACGAAGCTTTAAAAATGATGGCATTAATAAGATTAGGAAGATTATCAGTGCAACCTGTAACTCGTGAAGAATGGAATGAAGTGTTGCAAATGGCAGGAGAGAAAAAATAATAAGACCGGTAAAACAAAATTTACCGGTCTTATTAAAATTAATTAACTGGTGTAACTGGCGTTACAACATCATTATTCGTTTTTTCATTCATTCCCTTTTCAAATTCAGTCTTCACGTTTTGTTTTGCATCCTGGAATTCTCTTACACCTTTGCCAATGCCACGCATTAGATCAGGAATTTTCTTTCCGCCAAAAAATAATAAAATAACCAAAACGATCAATATCCATTCTGATCCTCCTGGCATTGATAACATTAATGTGAATCCTGTTGATGTGCTTATCATATAATTGTTGTTTTTAAGATTTATGTATTCAGGATAATCTCCTGTTCAATAAACTACGATAAATGGCCACTCACGGTTTTGTATATATAAACCAATAAGTTTGTTTATTCGTAAATATTTCTTTAACCACTTATCAATAATCAATTCATGTCGGAATCCTTATATTCTCCTACGAGACTACTTCGCAAATTTAGAGCCACGTCAAAAGACGCCCCACAAGAAATGAACATAATGGATCACCTTGAAGCTTTTCGCTGGCACCTGGTACGTTCTATAATAGTTTGGCTTATGGCTGTTATAATTATTTTTTTACGGGTTGATTGGATCTTTGATAATATTATTTATGCTCCAGCAAATTCCAGCTTTGTTACTTACGGTTTTTTATGTAACCTTAGTCATTCCTGGCATTTAGGAGAAGCATTGTGTATGCCGGCTGTTAATATTCCTTTGCAGGGAAATACAGTGAGCGGACCATTCATGTCAGCAATATCTATTTCTATGATTGGGGGATTGATTCTTGCTTTCCCTTATATCGCCTGGGAGTTATGGCGTTTTATTACACCTGCTCTTTCTGCAAAAGAAAAAAAATATTCCCGTAGCAGCATTTTATGGGTATCACTTTGTTTTTTCACCGGTGCTGCATTTGGCTACTTTTTACTGGCACCTTTTACATTTAATTTCCTGGCCAATTTCAGCCTCGGCAGCCAGGGTGCTTATAAATACATGCCCACACTTGATGATTATATAGATACAATTAATACACTTATTCTTGGATGTGGAATTGCATTTGAATTACCTGTACTTGCTTTTGTGCTTGCCAAGATTGGTGTTATCACTGGTAAATTTTTAAAACAAAAAAGAAAATATTCATTCATACTTATTTTAGTTCTGGCAGCAATCATTACGCCATCCCCTGATTGGACAAGCCAGATTATAGTTGCCATTCCACTTTTAATTTTATATGAAATAAGTGTAGTTATTGCCACCAGGATAGATAAGCAAAAAGCACTAGTTGTTGCCTAAGCAAAGACCATAAAGGAATTATAATTATCTGTAATATTGTGCAATGGTTATCAAAAAACATATTGTTGTTCTTACCGGGGCTGGCATAAGTGCTGAAAGTGGTTTGAAAACTTTCAGAGATAGTGATGGCCTTTGGATGGGATACAATATTGAAGATGTAGCTACACCAGGTGCTTTTAAAAAAGACCCAAAGCTTGTGCTGGATTTTTATAATTTGCGCAGGAGAGATGTAGCATCTGCTTTGCCTAATGAAGCACATATTGGCCTGGCGAATCTTGAGAAAAATTTTGATGTAACAATTGTAACACAAAATATAGATGACCTTCATGAAAGAGCCGGATCATCAAATGTTCATCACCTTCATGGAGAAATATTTAAAATGCGAAGCAGCAGTGATGAATTATTAATCAGCGAAATCAGGGAGGACATCAACATCGGCGACTTAGCCGAAGATGGAGAACAACTGCGCCCTCATATTGTTTGGTTTGAAGAACCCGTACCCATGATAGAATATTCTGCCCGTCTGATGAGAACTGCTGATATATTTGTTCTCATAGGGACTTCTTTGCAAGTTTATCCTGCTGCGGGTCTCATTCATTATGTTCGGCCGGTGGTGCCTAAATATGTGATTGATAAAAAAATCCCGATGATATCGGGAATACCCAATTTAATTACCATTGAAAAACCCGCTACAGAAGGAGTAAAGGAATTGATTAAATTATTAGCATCAATTCACTAAATATTTTTCAGCAAAGGACTTAGAACTCATCACTTCAATTTCAGAAAAATAAAAATCATTTTTATCTTCCGTGATTATTATGGCACATTTGCTTTTTTCTGCCGAATAATATTCCAGGCCGTCTTCAAAATCATTTATTTTTTTATTGGCCAGACAAAGTTGTACAATTCGTTCGTTCACCTCAGTAATGGAAATTTTTTTTGCCAAAAGATTCATTTTTTCTTTTGCCAAAGCAGATCCTGATTTTTTTTCAGCAAAATACCAGGCAATGGCAAGACAAATAGGAGATGTATAAACTGTATACCTTTTGTTATCTATAAGGCTGAGTATTCTTGCTGAATGTGTATAAAGTGGGTATTCTTTATTTAAAACAGAAACAAGAATATTTGCATCAAGAAATATTCTCATTTTTTTGCTTTGAAAAATTCTCTGCTTAACTCTTTCCTTCTTTTAGGCTCAATTTGGTAAACAGCTTCTCCTTCTGCAACCATGCTAACCCAATCTGAAATAGGATAATCTTCTAAGGAAACATAATGACCGCTGGTAATTTTATTCAATAAAAATTCTACGAGCCGGGAGAGGCTCATGTTGTTTTTTTCTGCATATTCTTTTGCCCTTTCTATTACAGATTTATTAAAGCTTAATGTAATTTTTGCGTCCATAAAATAAAGTTATACGACAAAGATAAAAAATTTATACGACAAACAAAATTATTTTTTAAAATCTCTGAATTGGATACCCAGTTCCTGGAGTCTTGCTAGAATAGGTTCATAAATTTCGGGTAGAACAGGAATATGAACACCGCTAAGTTGAAGTTGATTATTCAGGATCAATTCAGCAGCAATTGCCAACGGCAGTCCTACCGTTTTTGCCATGGCCGTATGATGGCTATTTTCTCCTTTTACCACCAGGCTGCTGCGAACGTATTTATTTTGCCCCTCAATACTATAGTCTATTTCATGCAGCATGATAATCATATCCTTATCATCCGGCTTCAGTGCCAGTTTGGTTTCCAATGCCAGCTGCAGAACATCTGCAGGGCTGCAGGTTCCTATATCAACCCTTGTTTCTTTATCATCCATCCCAAGAAAAAACAACTGCTTTAGAGTAAGATTGGCTTCATGCATTTTTAGGGCAACTGTACTTGCTGCATTGGTCTTAATATCCTCCAGTTCAATATTTTTAAGATCACCTGTTTCATCTACCATCATAAAATTCTCTGGAATCTCTTCACCGGTTTCTGCAGCTTCTTCTTCAGCTTCCATCAGTTTCATCAGGTTTTCCAGTAGCGATTTTGTTTGGGTAAAACTTTCATTTAGTTTTTGTTGAAGCCATTCACCAAATCCATTTTTCTCCAGGTGTGCTTTAAAGAATTCATGAAAGGTTAAGCCATTTGATGCCACATTTTTATTTTCATCAGTAAGATTCAACTCCACGATATTTCTCCATCCATACATAAAATCCGGATGGCGCAGGGTAGTGCGGATAAACGTATCGGCCTCATGTAAGCCATATAGATCTATATAGGAAAGGCTGTCACGGTTAGGGTAATAACCCAACATACCAATTTCCTCAATACCTGTATCTACTAATTGACTTGTATCAAAAAGATGTTCATAAACTGTTTCTTTTTCTTGTCCATTCTCCTTAAACTTAGCGCCTGCTTTTCCTGCCATTACTACATTGCGGGGGTTCCAGCTTATCTTATAATGCCAGGGATTATCATCGCTCTCCGGCGCAACAAGTCCTCCGCAATGACTCTTAAAAGAATGAATTACGCCGCCCTTCCTTTTAATGTCTTCTAGTAATTTCATAGCACTCATATGGTCTATGCCCGGGTCTAATCCCATCTCACAGAGAATCAAAATATTTTTTTCTTTTGCCGCTTCATTCAATGACCGTATATTTTCATCAGCATAAGAGGCAGTAAGTAAATGCTTGCCTTTCTCAATACAATCCATGGCAATAAGAATGTGCAGGGCAGGGGGCATCATAGAGATCACAAGGTCTGAAGCTTCAATCAGTGACTTTCTTTTTGCTTCATTGCTGATATCCAGCACTTCCGTTATGGCACGTTTATGATGTTTTGTTTTTTCTTCCAGTAATGTTTTGTCTGTATCTGCAACGGTAAGCATCCAGTCGTTGGGTAAAGATTTATCTAACAAACAATCTATAAGAACAGTTGCAGATTTTCCGGCACCAAAAAGCAATATATTTTTCAATTTCTTCAATTTACCGGCAAGTTAAGTTACCCGCCATAATAATCATCTTAACCTTGCCAATGGGATGGTAATATTTCTGTGAAATAGTATTAAAAATAAAACATAGAAAGGACCTGCTTCAGCCCAAAAAGCATTATACACAATATTTTAAAAATTGTGTATAACATAGCCTAAAACATCAGTCATTTTCTACTCAAAACCCATTGAATTTCAGTACTTTTGCACACTATAAAATTATATGGAAAACAACGACATAAACGAAGAAAATCTGCAAAGTAACCGGGGACAGATCATCCCGGTAAATATCGAGGAGCAAATGAAGACTTTCTACATTGACTACTCTATGAGTGTGATTGTAGGAAGGGCACTTCCAGATGTAAGAGATGGCCTGAAGCCCGTGCATCGCCGGGTACTTTTTGGTATGAGCGAATTGGGCAATACCAGCAATAAACCTTATAAAAAATCTGCCCGTATTGTAGGAGAGGTGATGGGTAAATACCATCCACATGGCGATAAAGCTATATATGACACAATGGTGCGTATGGCGCAGGATTGGTCAATGCGTTACAAGATGGTAGATGGCCAGGGAAACTTTGGTAGCCAGGATGGCGATATGCCAGCCGCCATGCGATATACTGAGGTGCGCATGCATAAGTTTGCCGAAGCTATGCTGGAGGATATTGAAAAAGATACAGTAGATTATCAGCCGAATTTTGATGACTCCCTTAAAGAACCTACGGTACTTCCATCGAGAGTGCCACAATTACTTGTGAATGGTAGCAGCGGTATTGCCGTGGGTATGGCTACTAACATGATGCCGCACAATCTTAGCGAGGTAATTGACGGTTGTATTGCTTATATAGATAATAATGATATTGAAATAGAAGAATTGTGCAAATACGTAAAGGCACCCGATTTTCCAACGGGTGGAATTATTTATGGCATGGAAGGCGTGAAAGCTGCGCTGGCGACAGGTCGTGGTAGGGTAGTGCTGCGTGGAAAAACAACTATTGAAACAGATGCACGTGGAAGAGAAAAAATTATCATCACCGAAATTCCTTACCAGGTAAACAGGGATACGCTTACACAGCGCATCGGCGATTTGATCAATGATAAAGTGATTGAAGGCGTTAGTGATGTAAATAATGAAAGTAATAACAAGGAAGGAACCCGTATTGTTGTTGAACTTAAAAAAGATGCCGTTGCACAGGTGGTGGTAAACCAGTTGTACAAGCATTCAGAGTTGCAGACTTCTTATGGTATTAATAATGTAGCGCTGGTAAAAGGAAAGCCAAGGATACTGAATCTTAAACATCTCATTTCTGAGTTTGTTGACTTTAGGCATGAAGTAGTTGTGCGCCGCACAAAATATGAATTGCGTAAAGCAGAAGAGCGGGCACATATTTTAGAAGGCTATATAATTGCACTTGATAATCTTGATGCAGTCATTAAACTAATAAGAAACAGCTCTACACCAAATCTTGCACAGGAAGGTTTGATGACCAATTTTGGCATGAGTGAGATACAGGCCAAGGCAGTGCTGGAGCTGCGCCTGCAGCGGCTTACAGGCATGGAGATAGATAAGATAAGAGAAGAGCATGCAGAAATTTTAAAATTGATTGAAAGCCTTAAAGAAATTCTTGCCAATGAAGGCCTGCGTTTCGAGATCATTAAAACGGAATTGCTGGAAGTGAAAACAAAATTTGGTGACGAACGCAAATCAGAAATTGTTTATGCTGATGATGAAATAAATATGCTCGACCTCATCGAAGAAGAAGATGTTGTTGTTACCATTTCACATTTAGGTTATATAAAAAGAACTTCGGCTACGGAATACCGCCAGCAGCGCAGGGGCGGACGTGGCGCAAAAGGAAGTGCCACAAGGCAGGAAGATTTTATTGAACATTTATTTGTAGCATCTACGCATCATACTTTATTATTCTTTACCGAAAAAGGAAAATGCTTCTGGCTAAAGGTGTACCAGATACCGGAAGGCGACAGAACCAGCAAGGGCAGGGCTATACAGAATATGGTGCAGATACCGCCTGAAGATAAAGTGAGGGCCATCATTGATGTAAAGAATTTTGATGATGCGGAATACGTGAACAACCATTACATAGTGCTTTGTACAAAACAAGGTATCATTAAAAAAACAGATCTGAAAGATTTCAGCCGCCCAAGGCAAAGCGGTATTAATGCCATTAATATTCTTGAAGGTGACCAGTTGCTTGAAGCAAAAATGACTGATGGTAATTGTGAAATTATGCTGGCAGTAAAAAGCGGCCGTGCCATTCGTTTCCCTGAAAGCAAAGTGCGTTCTACGGGCCGTGGTGGTATTGGTGTTTATGGCATTGAAGTCAATGAAAAAACAGACGAAGTGGTGGGCATGATCTGCGTGAATAAAGAAGATAAAACTAGAACCGTTTTAGTGGTAAGTGAGAAGGGTTACGGCAAACGTACCTTCCTTGATGATCCTGAAACAAAAGAAGCAAACTACAGAATTACCAACCGTGGAGGTAAAGGAGTAAAGACGATTAATGTTACGGCTAAAACCGGCGGGCTTGTAGGTTTACTGGATGTTACGGAAAAAGAAGATCTGATGATTACCTGCGTTAGCGGTATCACAATCCGGATGTCTGTAGCCAATATAAGTGAGCAGGGACGGGCAACACAGGGCGTTAAGCTGATACGTGTAGATGAAGGCGATGAGATTGCAGCCATAACAAAACTGGATGAAAAAGAAGAAGAGATTGAAGAAGTGGTGGCACAGGCGACGGATGAAAATGCTGATGAAAATACAACGAATGATGCAGCAGAACCCAATGATGATGCCGCTGAAAATGGCGAAGAATTGCCAGGAGAAGAAGGTTAATTTTTATTAAATTTGATAAATAAGCCCGGCTGCAAAGCCGGGTTTTGTTTTTATAAAAAATGGGGGACTGGAATTTGATTTTTTTTAAATATAATGGAGCAATGTATCTTGGGGTATGAAAAATAATTATGAAGACTTACTTGCATTGTTAGTAAAATTCCCGGTTCATTTTTCTGCATCGGCTGTAGAAACGGTGAGAGGCATTGCTCATAAATATGG
>JBDSYV010000226.1:0-3517 GCA_040110925.1 Ferruginibacter sp.
GCTCTTATTGCTTATACCCGAGTTTTGCTAGCGCATCTTTTGCTTCTGAATAACCAGGGTCATACATCAATGCTTTTTGGTACGCTTCTACTGCTTCCTGCTTACGATTCAATTTTTCAAGGCATCGACCCATGTAAAAATAGCCTTCGTCAAAATTGTTTTGCAATGTTACTGCTTTATCCAATACTGCCAAAGCTTCGTTGTATTTATCCAAATCATACAAAGCAATGGCCTTTTCACGATAAGCATCCATGAAGGTATAACTCAGTGACAAACACTTGTCAAAAAAAACTATAGCCTTATTTTTATTGCCGGTATAATTGTAATAAAGTCCCTTTATAAAATATGCTTCTTTATCAGCTTTCGATTTGCTGGCCATCAGTAAAGCATCTGCAAGCGCTAGTGCTTTTTCATTTTTTGTTTGTGCATATAATGTCCCCAATGAAATTATATAAACAGGGTCAGGATATATGTCTATAGCTTTTTCAAAAGCGATGATGGATGAAAGGGTATCCCTGTTTTCAAAATGAAGTGTAGCAGCCATATCCCAAAGTCTTGGGTTAATACTATCCTTGTTTATGGCCGAATTAACAGTTTTTATCGCAGCACCATAATTTCCATTATCCCGGTAATATTGCACCAGATTTTCAGTTAGCAATAAAGAATCAGGATGAGAGACTATTTCATTTTTTAGTTGTTGCTCTTCTGCTACAGTTACGGCTGAATCTGGTTTGTCTTCCTTATTAGTACAAGCTGCATTCATTATTGCAATAATGAGACAAAACAGGGTAATTACTTTATTAGTCATATTGGCAAAAATAATTCTTCAAAACAGTAGCAAGGTTAATTTTTAAAAGAATTAATTGTTATAAAATACCTTTGCAAAAAAATATTGAATATGAGAATATTGTTTTTCTTGTTTGTACCCATATTATGCTGCTTTTCCTTCAATGGTATTAATAAAAACAACCCTATATCTATACATACTTCCGATACTATTCACTTCCCTGGTGAAAATCATTTTTCCAACGTGAAACAATTAACTTTTGGTGGCGATAATGCAGAAGCTTACCTAAGCCCCGATGGCAAATATCTTATTTTTCAAAAAACAAACCCAAAAGAAGGAATAGAATGCGACCAGATATGGCTGGGAAAAATACCCGAAGGCAATGAAGGCTTTCATCCAAAACTGGTAAGCACGGGGACTGGCCGCACTACCTGTGCCTTTTTTTATCCTGATGGAAAAAATATTCTCTATGCCTCCACTCACCTAAGAGGAAAAGAATGCCCCCCGGTACCTGACAGGACAAAATATGGCAATAAATATATCTGGCCGGTATATGAAAGCTTTGATATTTTCAAAGCAGATATAGATGGGAAAAATTTAAAGCGTCTTACGAAAACAAAAGGCTACGATGCCGAAGCAACTATTTCACCCAAAGGTGATAAAATGGTTTTTACTTCTATGCGGGATGGAGACCTGGATTTATATACTATGAACCTGGATGGAAAAAATGTGAAGCGGATTACAAATACACTTGGGTATGATGGGGGTGCATGGTTTAGCCCGGATGGCAAACAAATTATATGGCGTGCTTCAAGACCTACTACTGCTGAAGAAATAAAAGAATACAAAGATTTGCTGGCTGAAAACCTGGTAGCACCCACACATATGGAAGTATGGATCGCAAATGCTGATGGTAGCAATGCAAAACAAGTAACCAATCTGGAGCAGGCAAACTGGGCGCCAAATTTTACACCTGATGGTAAGCATTTTTTATTTTGCAGCAATCATGAATACAAGCGTGGATTCCCATTTAATATGTACATCGCCAATCTTGATGGCAGTAACGTTCAAAAAATTTCGAGGGATAAAGGCTTTGATGCATTTCCCATGTTTAGCAGGGATGGGAAGAAAATAGTATTCAGCAGCAACAGGAACAATGGTGGAACAAGGGATACGAATGTATTTATTGCCGACTGGGTAAAGTGAGAGAAGTTGATAGTTGATAGCATGTTAGTTCATAGCAGTTAGCAATAATCTAGGTACTGTCTCATAATGTCATCTATCCTCTGTCATCTATCCTCTGTCATCTAACCTCTGTCATCTAACCCATATTATCAATTCTTCCATCTCCCCGATTGCACCCGGGCATTTAATTCAATTAATAATTTAGCAGCTTCATCATCACCAAGTAAGCTGGCCTCCATTAGCAATTTTGCTCCTTCGTTAATATTACGTGTATAAGTACACGAGGTATATCCCCGTTGTTTAATAAAGGATTCATCATCAGCAAAAGCATATAACAAACCAAGTGTTTTTTTTGCGGCGGCATAACCTGCATTTGAGGCTTTGTCTATGAGGTTGATCCCTTCTGCACAAGTGATGGCTGTGTTCCTGCCTTCCAGTGCAAGGTTGCCATACTGGTACATAGCATTAGGAATATTACGGTCGGAAAGGTTTTTATAAATAAGCAAAGCTGCTGCAAGCCTGCTATTATCCAGGTGCTCCTTAGCATCCGCAAGTGCTGCCTGTGTATTTGCATCTGGCACTTGTGTATTGGGGGAAGTGGAAGGAAGATTATCGTTAGAGCCTTTATTTGTTATAAAATAATAGACCAGTGCTGCAGTAACTAATAACAAAATCAGCGCTGCAATATTTGCCTTTATTCTCCAGGTTCTTTTTTCTGCCTTGTTTTGTAATTGGAAACTGTTTTGATAATCATTGAAAGACACCGGCGTTTGCGATTGCTGTAGTTGTTCCTGCAATAATAATTTTTCACGTTGTAATCTTTTATTTTCTTCTATTAATACATCCAGGTCGTTTTGAGAAATACCTTCATTATATACTGCAGTATAAACATGTTTCATTACATAATCATGCAATTGTATTCCATTGGCAAACCTATCCGTCGGTTTTTTTTCCAGGCATTTTAAGGTCATGTTGATGAGCCATTGCGGAAGATTCATTTCTGCATCTTTATCCTGGTTGTTCCAGGTGGCAGGTAATGCTGCCTTGCGAAGGCTGAGCATATCCGGTGGCAAAGAATCAAGGTGGGCCATCATCACTTTGTTACGTGATGTTTCTCCATTTCCATCCAGGGGAAATGGCACCTGCCCTGATATTAACTCAAATAAAATTATTCCGAAACTGTAGATATCTGTTTCAAAAAACAAATCGCCGTCATTTTGTTCGGGCGCCATAAATTCTATAGCACCGGCATGGCGAAAGCTTGTGCGCCTTTGTTCATCTGTCATTACAGACAAACCAAAATCGAGTAATACATAATTGCCGGTACGCTTATTTAATTTTACATTATTACTTTTAATATCTCCATGTTTCACACCGGCCATATGGCAATGAGCAATGGCATTTGATAAATGTTCAGCAAATAAAAGCAATTCCTTTATTTTAAAAATGGGCCTGCCTTCCTGTTTAAGTATCTCCGATAAATCGGGACCTTCTATAAACTCCATTTCTATATAAGGAAAGTTCCCGGATTCTGTAATACCGTAA
>JBDSYV010000227.1:0-7970 GCA_040110925.1 Ferruginibacter sp.
TCAAATGCATCGACTCCACATCTTAACCATTCATAATATTCAGTTACAGAAGGCACATAGCCCACGGGATAATTCAGTAACTGTTCATCGGTATTCAGTATAGCATATAAGGGTTGTGCATTGTTGCGAAAATTTTCAGTTTCAAAAGTTGACCATTTATCACCAACTGTTTTTATTTCTTTTACTGAACCATCCTTTGCAGTATAACTAAACTGTGCTGAAGATGGTAATTTTTTCTTATCATCTACATACAGAGAAACAACAATAAATTTCTCTTTCATTAGATTATACACTATCGGTTTGCTCCACACATTTTCTTCCATGCGCCTGCAGTTTACACATGCATATCCCGTAAAGTCAAGCAGTATCGGTTTATGCTGGGCTTTTGCCATTGCCAGCCCTTCTTCATAATCACGGGTGCAGTTTAAATCAAGCACACAATCATTACCGGATTTATAGATACTATAATATAATGGAGGAGGAAAGCCACTGATTAAAGTAAGGTTAGCATAACTGGTGTTTGTCAAACCCGGAACAAGGTATAGCGTAAATAAACCCACAAGGAGGCCAACCAATTTACGGTTTTTCGATATTTTTTCTTTTGGATTATCATGGCTGAAATGAATAAATCCAAAAAGATATAAGGTAAGCCCAATGCCAACGATAATCCATATACCAATAAAAATTTCTCTCTTTAATAATCCCCAATGAACAACTAAATCGGCATTGGATAAAAATTTGAAAGCAAGACCTAATTCAATAAATCCTAAAACCACTTTAATAGTATTGAGCCAGCCACCAGATTTAGGAACCCTATTAAGCCAGCCCGGGAATAATGCGAATAACGCAAATGGTAATGCTAAGGCAAAGCCAAACCCCGCCATACCGCTGGTCAATTGCATAGCACCCCCATCAGCCGTTAAAGAGCCAGCAAGTAGGGAGCCCAGGATGGGGCCAGTGCAGGAGAACGAAACAATAGCCAGCGTTAGCGCCATAAAAAATATCCCGGTAATATTTCCAAGTCCCGATTTACTATCGGCTTTACTTGTAATAGCGCCCGGTAAAGAAATTTCATAAAATCCAAAAAACGAAAATGCGAATACAACAAAGACTATAAAGAAAATAACGTTCAGGTAAACATTTGTAGAGATATTATTGAGTATAGCAGGATTTAATTTATCAAGGAAATGAAAAGGGACGCTGAGTAAAACGTAAATAATGAAAATGAAAAAGCCATACAAGAATGCATTTTTTATTCCCGTTTTTTTAGATTGAGATTTTTTTGTGAAAAACGAAACTGTCAATGGAATCATAGGAAAGACACAAGGTGTCAATAAAGCAACGAGTCCACCCAAAAATCCTAAAATAAAAATCCCCAGCAACCCATTTGAGGCAGTCTGGGAAAGCGACTGAGATTCCGCCTTACCACAGGAAGTAAGTGGTTCATTAATATTAATAGATGGAATTAAAATGCGTTGAAATTGAATACCAGAGGTGCCACCTTCTAACTGCACAGATAACTTTTCCTTTTGTGGAAAGAAATTATCTTTATCTGCAATATCATATTGCAATTCAAATTTTAAAGACGACGGTACTTCTCCTTTAATAGATAGAATTTGCTCAAATGCAAGTTTATCTATTACTACCCTTTTTTCTGCTTCACCTAATACGTCGTTTTTAATAGTTACTAATGAACTATTTAATTTTATAGGCTCTGCCTGTATATTTTCATCGTATAAAGTTCTTATACCTTCAAGATCTTCTGCAGTATTTGCCTGAGTATATAAATGCCATCCATTTTTTATTTCGCCCTTAACAGTTAATTTATATTTATTACCTGAAAGTTTGGAAGCACTTACTTCCCATTTTACCTGTGTACTATCCTGTGCATGAACCGGGTTATAACAAAGCAGTAAGCTGGTAAAAAAAACAACTACAAGTTTAAAAAGCCGCATACTTTAAATTTAAAAAAAAGCCCCGGTTTTGAAATCGGGGACTTTACAAAATTAAGATTTTATTTACCACTGAGTTTTATGGTAAACGGAACTTCTTTAGGGGGGAGACATTTTTTATCGTTGCAGGTCATATAGGTAATGGTGCCCTTTATAGCGGTAGCCGCTGTAGATTTTAATTTCACTTTTTGAACAAAATCCACGGTATTGCTAAAAAACCTCAACTCCGATTTGAAATTATTGTCATACTCTTTTTCTAATTTTCCTTTTTCTATCACTTTGCCATCCAGCTTTAACAGAGGATTTTTATCAAATGAAAAAGAAGTGGGTTCAGGACCTTCACCAGCATCCTGTGAATAGATATGCCATTTATTATCCAGGGTGGCAGTTATATGAAGTTCATACATTTTATCACTGATCTTTTTAGCAGTGTACGACCACTTTACCGGGTTTTCAATCTGGGCATTTGCACTTAAGAAGAATGAACTTAGAATAGCAAAAAAGAAAAATTGTTTCATACGATTTGTTTTGTACTGCAAAATTATGTGATGCTTTAGGAGATGGCTGTTAAACATTGTTAATTGTGTGAAAGATTAACGTCATAGAAACGATTGAAAACAGCCGCACCATCTTTATTAGATAAAGCTGCACTGCAGGCTCTTTCCGGGTGAGGCATCATCCCTATTACGTTGCCAGCTTCATTTGTTATTCCTGCAATATTATTGATAGCACCGTTAGGATTGCTAGCTGAAGTAATTTCACCTTCTGCATTACAATAATGATAAATCACCTGGTTATTCTTTTCAAGGCTTTTCAAAACAGCAGGACTTGCATAATATCTTCCTTCGCCATGTGCAACTGGTATTTTAAGAACGACATTATTTTCATCTGCTTCATTTTTAATGAATACATTCTTACACACAAATTGTTGTTGTTCATTCCTGAGCAGTGCACCGGGAAGTAATCCACTTTCGCAAAGTATCTGGAAACCATTGCATATCCCCAACACTTTTCCACCTGAGTTTGCAAATTCTATTACGGACTGCATCATTGGGCTGAATCGGGCAATGGCACCGCAACGCAAATAATCTCCAAAGCTAAACCCACCAGGCAGTACAATGCAATCATCAATTATAAAAGCGGATAAATCTTTATCCTTATGCCATAAAGGAATCACTTCCTGCTTCAGTTCATTCCTAAGCGTATCTATCATATCCCTGTCGCAATTAGATCCCGGAAAAACTACCACACCAAATTTCATATATATATTTTTATGATAACGCAAAAATACTACAAACAAAAGTTTGCTAAACGAAATATCCAATTGCTATACAAACCCCCACCATTATCCAATGCATGGAAACGGGGAACCATTTTTTCTCTGGGTAAAGGAAAGAGCTAGCTGTAATAAAAGATAAAGGCACTGCAATTAAAATAAAATAACTAAAACTATGTGTGGCATTTAGAAAGGGTACTATACCTGCCACGATTAAATATAAAAATAATAATTGCCAGGCCTTCCGGGTGTGGACCACCTGGCGGCGAAGGTTATTGTTTATGAAGAATATCCCTATCACCACCGTTATACTTATCAGGATAATTGCCGCATAAGCCCAGTTGGTTTCAATAAATGCAGGCACCTTTACGACCAGGTCAGGCAGTTTATATGCTTTCCATTTATCCGTGAGAAAAAGCCATGATGCAAAAAAATAAAAAGGGGTGAACAGCCCTATTAATCCCATTAACCATTCCGGTAACCGAAAAGGTCTGGCAATGGTGAGCCCCACCATAATCAGCAATGAAAATGCAATACTGGGAAAATAGAAAAAACTGGCGATACCGGTAGCAAGGCCAATATTGAAAATGGAAGTTTTAGGATTGGGGTCATTATGCAAAGTGCACAATTTAGACCATACCCAAATTAAAAAAGTATTTACAATTAAGGGGGCAGATAAACTATACCATTCTGTAAAAAGTGAAGTGATGAGCAGGTAACTCATGGCTGTCAAATAATTTGGTTTGGGATGCATGCGCTGCATATTTACCATTTTATTAAACGCAATTGCCTGAAAAAAAATAAAAAAATAAGTTACCAGGCTATATATAATTGGTAACCCATCAGCTATCCTTGATAAATAAAATATAAAGCCCTTATATAAACTACCGTCAAGAGGTTGCGTGTGAGGTACAACCGGGTGTAAAAAAATGGGCAGTTTCAGGAAAAATCCATATACAAAAAGGAGGAAATTATTGTAAGGATTATTGGCTTTAAAAGTGCCTGTCACAGCTTTGGTTATTTCTTAAATTAGTAATGGTGCAAAAATGCTTAATAATAATGGTAAACGAAAGCTTTAACGATAAATTTTAGAACTCTATTTTAGTAAAAACAAGGTAGCCCCTGTAAATACTGGGCATAATAATTTGCCTAGGGCCAACCTGTTTAGAAAGCCTGGGCAAAAAATCATAACCAGCTTCCCGGCTTTTTAAAGTTGGGTAGCGGGTTATTAATCCCGCAGAAGAAATAGACTGGTTACTTATTATTTGTGAATTTCTTTCTTTGTTTAAAAAGAGGAAATGAATTTCATTTCCAGTGTTTAATGTACCATACGATAGAAAACTATCTTTGTCTTCATCTGACTGGTCTTTGAGAATAATATTACTCCAGCGTATTTTTAAACTGGTATCAATAGAGGCGATAAGAATGTTTTTGTAAATATATCTTACGCTATTATTAAACCGGTTGTCCCTGTAGTAGGGATTGTTATAGTTACTATTACCATAATAGTAATTGCCGGGTGTATTACCATAATTATAAAAATTATCCCACCTGTTCCACGGATTGTTATTCGCCCGGCTAATAGTTGTATTATCTTCTGCAGCAATAATGTAACTCCCATCACGCTTTACAAATATATTATTAAGAGAAAAGTCATTAAAAGCAAACCGGTATTCGCCTTTTGTAATTGTACTTCTTAAACTATCAGGAAATGGATTAAAGACTGTTTTTATAGTATTAAATTTCCAGTCTGCCATGCCGGCAAATAAACCTTGCACACTTCCAATGCGATCATGATAATAAAATGAATTAAAGAGGTAGGTTTTATTGAGATTGTCTATTTTGATTTTAAATTCATCTATATAGTTTTTTTCAAGGGGTATTATTCTTGTATTAAAACCTCCGCCAGGTGCATGAGTTACTACTTCAAGCAGGTCTATATTTTCTCTAAAACCGGTATTGGTTTCTTTTGCATAAATTATATTACCATCATTATCCACCTGGTAATCGGTATAAATTTCTTTTCTTTCATTAAAAGTTAAATGCCTTCTTGTACTGTCCAGGAGCTTGAAATTATTGTCATACAATTTAGTAACTACTGTAATCCTTGAATACTTAAAAAGCACTTTATAAACAAGGATTTTACTTTTGTCTTCACTATATGTTGTGTAGTAAATATTAGTGTTTCCAATAAAGTTAATCCTGGTAGTGTCCAGGGTAACGGGTTCAGCAATTTTTTTCCCTGCAGCATCAATAACTACTGCATTACAATATAGAATATTGTTTTTCTGGTATTGATAAACCATGTTAAACCTGTCAGGATAGGTTATAAAATCTACTTTACTTGTTTTTTCAGAAATAAAATCAAGGCGATTGTTACTAAGCTCTTCCATATTCACATCAAAAACCTGTATCACATGCCGCCAAGAATGAACGTTTTTATATATAAGATAATTTGGGCCTATTTTTCCCAATATTTCAAAAGGCGTGTTTCTGTCATCCTCCTTATGATAATTAGTATAGATAACATTTTGAGCAAATGCGGATGACATACCCAAGAATACAAAGAATGCAATAATAAATACTACTCTTGCCATGTGTATGTTTTATATAAATTTACGAAAAGCTTCAACAGGTTTAACTTTATTAAACAAAAGGTTCTTATAGTTGTTTTAATGACAATTTAATTTACAAAAAAGATGCAAACAGTAACAATAACCGGGGGCACAGGAATGATTGGCAGGAAACTTACAGAAATTCTTATTCAGAAAGGGTACCATGTAATTATACTTACCAGAAACAAACCCGAAGGGCATACGCCTCCAAACCTAAGCTTTGCCTCCTGGCATATTAAAAAAAATTATATTGATGAAAATGCAATTGGTGAAGCTGACTTTATTATTCACCTTACCGGAGCGGGAGTAATGGATAAAAGATGGACAGTATCATATAAGAAAGAAATTGTAAATAGCCGAATTGATAGTAGCAATTTGTTACTTGAAAAACTAAAGCAATATCCTAATAAGGTGAAAGCAATCATTAGTGCGTCGGCTATAGGATGGTATGGCACAGATAAAAACAATAATAATTCTTTCACTGAAGAAGCTGGCGCCGCTGATGATTTTCTTGCACAGACCTGTTTATTATGGGAGAAAACTGTTGACAAAGCAAACTTGCAGAATATACGTGTTGTAAAACTGCGAACCGGCATTGTATTAGGTAATGACGGTGGCGCCTTTGTATCATTTAAAAAATCATTGAAATTTGGTATTGCCGGCATCCCTGGTACTGGAAAACAAATATGTAGCTGGATACATGTAGATGATTTATGTCGTATGTATATCTATGCCATGGAAAATGCAGACATAAATGGAAGTTATAATGCAGTAGCACCAAATCCTGTCACAGTAAAGCAACTGATACTAATGCTGGCAAAACGGATAAAGAAGACATTTTTTATCGCCATTAATGCGCCCCCCTTTGTCCTGAAATTGATCCTTGGCCAGCGGGCTGTTGAAATTTTAAAGAGCACAACGGTAAGCTGCGGCAAAATAAAAAACGCAGGCTTTACTTTCTTATATCCCAGCCTTGAAGCCGCTTTGAATGATTTAACAAAAAATGAAAAATTATAAATCTGCATTTAGAAATTTCTTTCGGCTTACAAAAATGAATAAGAAAATATAAATAATGGCCAGGCTTATTACCACATAAAAATAATCAGTAGGTAAGGTGCTTTTCGCAATTTGCTTTAAAGGGTTGTCGGGAAAAGTAAGTAACCCATCCGAAGCATTCATAGGCAGGTAATCGCCCATACTTCCTAAATCAATATTTTTATCTAATCTTAATTTTAGACTCCAAAAGTCCAGTAACTGTGCAATAACATTTTCGGCACCGAGGTAAATAAAATAAACACCAATAGCAAAACCTGTACGCTTTATTAAAACAGATACCAATATCGCAATTAAATTATAACTAAGCGATTTGAGAAAGAAAAAACCTACATGCGAAAATTTATTCAATGAAAATTCTGTGCCTGATGCAAGGCCAAAACCAAGAGCAGTAAAAATTACCAGGATAGTGGAAATAACAGTAATTATCAAGGCAATCACCAGCTTAACATCAATAAACTCTGCACGGCTCCATCCATCTATAATATTTTGCCGTACTGTTTTGTAAGTATATTCATTGGTTACAAGTATGATGATGAGCATGGCTGGTAATATCAATAAAAAGCCGGTAAAATAACTTGTGGTTTGCCAGGTATTGGAAAAATTATAAGGGCTGAACGATGACACCAGCCCCGCAGTATTGACTTTATTAATAATATTTTTATTTATAAGAAAGGGAATGTAATTGGAAAGAAAAACCCCGATAACAAAGAACAAACTGAGAACAATAAAAGCACGGTAGCTTTTAATTTTTAGCCATTCTATTTTCAATAAATTGTACATAGAAATAATTAGTTAGTTAATTCAAAGAATTTAGTTTCCAGGCTTTTTTTACGCAATTGCAGGTGAGATAAGCTGATGCCTTTTTCAAAACAAAATGCATTTATTTCATCCAGGCGAGCCAATCCTGCAGGAAAACTTATTTCAATATTTTGTTCCACCTCTTCCAGTTTTGTATATCCTGCATAGCTGGTTAGGATTTGTTTCAGCATGTTGTTATCCCTGGCAGCTACCTGCACAATATCCTCATGTAAAAAAATTTCATTTACATTTCCATAAGTAACCAGGTTGCCC
>JBDSYV010000228.1:0-4009 GCA_040110925.1 Ferruginibacter sp.
GTCATCAGTCATCAGTCTTCAGTCTTCAGGTATCAGAAGTTGATGGTTCAAGCCTTGGGCTGAATCCCATTTTTTTTCTTTCGCCAATCTGTTGCCGCCACATGGCATAATACAGACCTTTTTCCTCCAGTAAGCTTTCATGTGATCCTGTTTCTACCACGTCTCCCTGTTCCAGCACATAAATACGGTCAGCATGCATAATGGTGCTAAGCCTGTGTGCAATTAAAATGGTGACCTGGTTTTTCATTTGCGAAATATCACGTATGGTATTTGTAATTTCTTCTTCTGTAATTGAATCAAGTGAAGAAGTAGCCTCATCAAATATGAGTAGCCGTGGATGGCGCAACAAAGCTCTCGCAATGGAGATACGCTGTTTTTCCCCTCCTGAAAGTTTAAGTCCGCCTTCGCCCAACATTGTATCCAGTCCTTTTTCTGCACGGGCAAGTAATTTTGTGCATGATGCCTTATTCAGTGCATCATTTAACTCGGCTTCAGTAGCATCAGGATTTACAAATACAAGGTTTTCTTTTATACTTCCTGAAAACAA
Source organism: Ferruginibacter sp. (assembly GCA_040110925.1). Classification (GTDB taxonomy): domain Bacteria; phylum Bacteroidota; class Bacteroidia; order Chitinophagales; family Chitinophagaceae; genus Ferruginibacter. The sequence goes on from JBDSYV010000228.1 coordinate 548, forward strand.
TTGTGTATCCTGGGTTACAAACCCAACCTGGTTACGCAGATCTTCAAAACTGATATTGTCCTCATCAATACCATTGTATAAAATCTTGCCTTCCTGCGGGCGATAAAGGCCCACCAGTAATTTCATCAGCGTGGATTTGCCACTTCCCGAGGGGCCAACGAAAGCAATAGTTTCGCCTGTTTTTACTTTAAAACTTATTTCACCAATTGCCTTCTGCGAAGCAGTCTGGTGTTTGAATCCAACCTTATCAAAAACCAATGAATTAATATCGCCAATATGAACAGGGCTTAGCGGCGTAGGCTCTGGTGGCTTCTTCATCAGCTTATCAAAATTATTCAGGGATGCTTCTGCCTCACGATAGGAAAGAATGATATTTCCGATTTCCTGAAGCGGGCCAAAAACAAAAAAGGAAAATACCTGCATTGTTACCAATTGGCCTGCATTCATTCTTTCACCAAAAATTAACCACATGAGCATGAAGAGAATGACCTGCCTGAGTGTGTTTACAAATGTGCCTTGTACAAAACTTACGGTGCGTATGCGTTTTACTTTGGTAAGTTCTAGGCCAAGAATTTTGAATGTATTTTTATTCAGCCTGGTTACTTCCTGACTTGTGAGGCCAAGGCTTTTTACAAGTTCAATGTTGCGGAGTGACTCAGTAGTTGCACCTGCAAGTGAAGTGGTTTGGCTAACAATGTTCTTCTGAATTGTTTTTACTTTTTTGCTGAGGGCACTGGTGATGACGGACAGTAAAAATATACCACCGAAATAAATAAAGGGCAGGCTCCAGTGAATGGTAGTGGCATAAATAGCTACAAAAACAATCCCTACAACCACGGGGAATAAAATATTAATGAAAGCTGAAATAAATTTTTCAGTATCTATTCTTACTTTTTGTAAAATGCTAAGTGTTTCACCACTGCGCTGGTCCTCAAAATCCTGGTAGGGCAGTTTCATGGCATGCTGAAGGCCATCAGTAAAAACATTTGCGCCAAATTTTTGGGTGATCACATTTAAGAAATAATCCTGGAAAGCTTTGGCTATGCGGCTTATCATGGCAACAGTTATTGACGCAAGCAATAATGCTAATACACCGTAATGTGGTTTATCAAATGAAAAGAAGAATGTATTGTAATCAAATACACCTCCTTTTGTTTTCTGGTGCTCTGAAGCGAGATTAACCAGTTTACCCAGGATGATTGGGTCTATAAGAGAAAAGCCTATGTTGATTGCCGCCAGGAAAAGGGTAAAACTCATCAGCCCCTTATATGGCTTCAGGTAATGCAATAATATTTTCATGTAAAAAAGTTATGGTAATGTATTCAAAAGCTTCGATGTATCAAATATGGTGCAATTTCGGCAAAAATGACGTAAAGGCAGAAAGCACCATTACAATTGGTATCAGCATCATCCAATATGAGGGCCAGAAGCCGCTGGTGGGAATGGATAATCCCTGTTGGCGGCTATCCGCCCCGGCAGCGGATTTGAATGTTTTTTCTTTCCATTATCCGCCGCCAGGGCCTAAAGCCGCTGGCGAGGAAAAGAACATTAATGCCATTTGTATCAATTTGTATTTCTTTGCATCTTAAAATATATAATATGGCTTTGCAACCATGGCGAACGGGAATAGTAACTAGGATAGAAAATGAGACGGCTGATACAAAAAGATTCTGGATAGAGGTTCCCGAGATGGAAAATTTTAATTTTATTCCCGGCCAGTTTGTTACCCTTGATCTCCCCATTCATGAAAAAGTAAATAAGCGCTGGCGAAGTTACTCTATTGCTTCGTGGCCCGATGGAACCAATGTTTTTGAACTGCTTATTGTTTTAGACAAAAAAGGTTTGGGTACGCCATATCTTTTTGAACAGGTAAGCGTAGGCTCAGAGCTTATATTCCGTGGACCGCAGGGTATCTTTACTTTAAATGAACCTTTAGATACGGACTTGTTTTTAATTTGTACGGGCACTGGCATAGCGCCATTTCGGAGTATGATTCACCATATTAAAAACAATGGTAAAGCACATAAAAATATTTATCTCATTTTCGGATGCCGCACAAAAAATACATTATTATACTATGATGAGTTGAAAAGCCTGGAGGAGACAATAACGGGCTTTATATATATTCCTACTTTATCCAGGGAGAAATGGGATGGTTATTCAGGATATGTGCATCCCATTTACGAAGTGCTTTGTGCCGAAAGAAAGCCTGCCAGGTTCTATTTGTGTGGCTGGAAGGGCATGATAGATGAAACAAAAAAAAGAATACTGGAAATGGGATATGATAAAAAGCAAATTCATGTGGAACTTTATGGTTGATTTTTAAAAAAGGGTTTGTTTCATTTTAATCAACAATGATTTATATCATCAACCAGGATGATTCATACAATACCAATGGAACCATTTTCAATAGCCATGTTTTCGTTACCTTGTACCATCAAAAAAATTTCATTCAATAACTAGTTCTATGGGTGCCTCTTCCATGATTGTTTTGATCCTTGCCGGCCTTGCTTTTTCTATCATTGCTATATTAATTGCAAAGCTGGTTACCAAAGGAACTAAAAACGCCCACAAATCGGAACCATACGAATGTGGTATTCCAACCATTGGTAAAACGTGGATACAACTTAATGTTGGCTATTATTTATTTGCCCTGGTATTCCTGATTTTTGATGTGGAGCTGATTTTTATTTTCCCATGGGCCGTAGTTGCAAAAACAGTAGGCTGGTTAGCACTGGTAGAAATCGTGATTTTCTTTTTCATATTATTTATGGGATTTTTATATGCACATAAAAAAGGTGCACTAAAATGGATGTAGCCCCCTGACCCCCAAAGGGGGGAATAAAATGCAGGCCAAAAAAATTAAAGGCTAAAAAGATTTTATAAAATTTAAAATAACAACCTTGGGTAATGAATAACCCTTCAAAAGATCCAGAGTTTTCAAATCCCCCCTCGGGGGGAGGGGAGGCTTTCCCGGGACAGATAACTGAAGTACCTGGAGGTGGCATCGTATTAAGCAAGCTGGATGATGTAATTAACTGGGCAAGGTCAAACTCATTATGGCCACTTACATTTGCCACCAGTTGCTGTGGTATTGAATTGATGGCGGTGGCTTCAGCAAAATATGATTTCTCCCGTTTTGGATTTGAAGTAGCACGTGCCTCGCCCCGGCAGGCAGACGTGATTATCATTGCCGGAACAATTGTAAATAAAATGGGCCCGGTTTTAAAAAGATTGTATGACCAGATGGCCGATCCTAAATATGTGATTGCTATGGGTGCATGCGCCATCAGTGGCGGACCGTTTTTTTATAATACATATTCGGTTGTTAAAGGAGCAGACCATATCATCCCGGTTGATGTATATATTCCAGGATGTCCACCAAGACCCGAAGCACTGCTGCATGCATTAATCAGTTTGCAGGAGAAAATTAAAATGGGTTTGACAAGAGAACAGATTAAG
>JBDSYV010000229.1:0-4584 GCA_040110925.1 Ferruginibacter sp.
GAGCATTCCTGCTACAAAAAGTAAAAGAACTTGGAGTAAGTCGAAACTTACATTTGGTGCCATCAGGTAACAAATTACCGTACTGAACACAACCATAAAACTCAAAGTGAATTTAATCAGCAATAAATAATCTTTCACTTTGCTTGCCAACGCAAACGATGTTGAGTTGGTTATGGTTCTATTATCACTATGCTCCATTCAAAAATCTAATTTTAAGCTACTGCAACTTCATTATCACATTAGCAGATAAGCTTAACAGCGCAATATTAATGGCTGCTTTCATCTTCACCTACCGGCACATTCTGCGGTATATGATCCACCCCATCTTTACTATAATCATAAGGCCAGCGATGTACTTCGGGAATTTCGCCTACCCAGTTACCATGGCCCGGCCTTATTGGTGTAGTCCATTCGAGTGTATTTGCATTCCATGGATTTTGTGTGGTTACTTTTCTTCCTTTCCAGATGCTAAAGAAAAAATTAATCACAAACATCAGTTGAGCAGCAAACACTATCATGGCAACCATGCTTATAAATTCATTCAGGCCGGCAAACATTTTGAAAGACTCCCAGTTACTGTAATCATAATACCTGCGTGGCATACCTGCAAGGCCTTCATAATGCATAGGCCAAAAAATTAGGTATGCACCTATAATAGTTACCCAGAAATGTATATAGGAAAGTGTATTATTAAGATAGCGGCCAAACATTTTTGGATACCAATGATATATGCCTGCAAACATTCCAAACATTCCGGCAACGCCCATTACAATATGAAAATGCGCAATGATAAAATAAGTATCATGTAAATGGATATCAAGAGCAGAATTCCCTAAGAATATACCTGTTAAACCTCCAGATATAAACATGCTCACAAAACCTATGGCAAATAACATAGCAGGTGAAAAATGTATATTACCCCTCCATAATGTGGTAAGCCAGTTGAAAACTTTTATAGCCGAAGGCACCGCAATTAATAACGTCAATAGAACGAAGACTGCCCCAAGGAATGGATTAAGCCCGGTAACGAACATATGATGCGCCCAAACCAGGAAGGCAAGAATAGTAATGGCAAATAATGAACCCACCATTGCCATATAACCAAAAATTGGTTTGCGTGCATTAATCGACATTACTTCCGACGAAATACCCATTGCAGGTAAAATAATTATATAAACTTCAGGATGCCCCAGGAACCAGAATAAATGCTGGAACAGGATGGCACTGCCGCCTTCGTTAGGAAGAATTTTTCCTGCTACAACTATATCACTCAGGAAGAAACTTGTACCGAGGTTTCGGTCGAATAACAATAAAATTGCACCGGATAATAATACAGGAAAAGAAAGTACGCCCAATACAGCTGTAAAAAATAATGCCCATATGGTTAATGGCAATCTTGTCATGCTCATTCCCTTGGTGCGCATGTTTAGAATAGTAGTTATATAATTCAGTCCTCCTAATAATGAAGAAACAATAAACATGGCCATGCTCACGAGCCAGAGGTCCATACCTATTTTACTTCCTGAAGATGCCTCGCCCAAAGCACTTAATGGCGGATAAATAGTCCAGCCACCGGCTGCAGGGCCGGTTTGCACAAACAATGAAGATATCATGATCACAGATGCAAGGAAGAAGAACCAGTAGCTCAGCATATTAAGCATTGGAGATGCCATATCTCTTGCTCCAATCTGCAATGGAATTAAGAAGTTGGCAAAAGTGCCACTCAGCCCAGCCGTAAGAACAAAGAATACCAGTACAGTACCATGCATGGTAACCAATGCATAATAAAATTCCGGTTGTATTTTTCCTCCTTTGGCCCAATGCCCAAGCAGGTCTTCTAAAATCGGGAAGGTTGAATCAGGGTATCCGAGTTGAAGCCTGAATAAAACTGAAAACAATCCCCCTATGATGGCCCAGATAATACCGGTTACTAAAAATTGTTTAGCAATGGTTTTATGATCCTGGCTAAAAACATATTTCGATATAAAGGTTTCATGATGGTGATGAACATGTGGTTCATGTGCCTCATGAACGCCCTCTTCGTGTATGTGAACTGTGTTGCTCATAATATTTTATTTTTCTAAACCCGCTATTTTTTTCTTATGGTTTTAGCTGGGCAACTGCAGGATTAACCGCAATGCTGCTATCTTTTGCTTTGTTTAAGGTTTCAGGGTCCTTTTCAGGAAACAGAGTAAAGTATTCAGGTTTTAAAGTAGCAAGCCACTTTTTATAATTTTCTTCTGTTTCCACTACAATAACTCCTCTCATAGAAAAATGCCCTTTTCCACACATCTGATCACAACTTATTTCATATACAAAATTCGCATTGCCGGTTCTTTCCTTCATTTGTTCTGTGGTGTATTTTGGCGTAAACCACATAGTTGTAGGGATGCCTGGTACTGCATCCATCTTCATACGGAAATGAGATAAACCCACGTCATGAATAACATCCTGCGCATGAATAACCAACTTAACCGGTTTTCCTACGGGAAGGTGCATTTCTGTAGTTCGCAAATCATCCCAGCTTTCCGGATCATTTTTAAAATCAACACCGAGGGTATTCCCGCTGGGGTTGTTATATAATTTATAGTTTACTTTTCCCAACACGCCATCCTTTCCGGGGTAGCGCATGTCCCATCCAAACTGGTGCCCGGTTATTTCAACAACCACGGCATCTTTGGGCGCATCACTGGTTACATTAAACCAGAATTTTAAACCAAACACCACAAGAACAGTTAAGAATATGGCTGGTACAGTAGTCCAAACTAACTCCAGCTTGGTATTATGAGGAAAATAAAATGCCTGCTTACCTTCCTTTTCCTGGTATTTGAAAGCAAACCAAAACAATAATACCTGTGTAATTACAAATACTACCCCTGTTACGCCAATAGTTATCCAAAGCATTAGATCAATGGACTCTCCTTCTACTGATGCAGATCCCTGTGGAAATAATGTTCTGCCATACAAAATATCATTGCAATACCAAACACCAATAAGGCCAAAGATTAAAAAAGCCACCAACATAAAGCCATTGATCTTGTTGTTTTGCTTGCGGGTTTTTTCTTCTCCTTTAAGCACACTTACATATTCGCTTGCTTTCGCAATCTGGAATATCACAACAAAAATCATGATGACTATGGCTACCAGAAAAAACTCCTTCATTGTATAAAATTTTATGTCCTTTTACGCTTAACGTGCGTGGAAATATTTTCCTTTTAATATGGCTTTGCAATACGAAAACCGCTTTGCAAATTTATTTCAGAATAATGTTTTAGACTGCTTTTGTTTATAACTTTCATTAAGTATGATGAATCATACTTTCTTTTAGGAAAGGATGATTTTTTGCCAATAGCGAATGCGCTCCTAAATACCTGCCCACTCCCCACATGATAATACCGATAAATAAGGCTGCTATGCCAAATTCAAAAGGCATAAGTTCTGCATGTTCTCTCAATGTACCAGGCATCACCATCTGGTAAAAATCTATCCAATGGCCAAAGATGATGAGCACAGCCATAAAAGTCACTACCGTCCAGCTTCTTTTAGTGCTTTTCTTCATCAGGATTAGTAAGGGGCAAAGAAAATTGACAATCAGGTTGAAAAAGAATATGCCTTTATATGCCCCGGCTTTATCTGCAGTACCAATCCTGTCAATGAAATAACGTGTTTCTTCCGGCTGGTTGCTGTACCAGATAAGCATGTATTGGGAAAACCATAAGTATGTCCAGAAAACAGAAAAGGCAAACATGAATTTACCCAGGTCATGTAAATGTTCATCCGTTACATATTCCAGTTGGCCCCTGTTTTTAAGATAAACAACAAATATGGCAATGAGAGAAAGACCGGAAACGAAAGTGCTGGCAAATGTGTACCAGCTATACATTGTACTATACCAATGAGGATCAATACTCATTAGCCATAGCCAGGGAATGGTAGATGCTACAGTAAGGCCAAAAAACACAGTAAACAAAGATGCCCATACAGTATTATCCCATATCCATTTTTTACCCGTATCATAATCCATTGGTGCTTTATCAGTTTGAAGACTAAGGCTCCGCATTTTGCGGCCAAGCAGCCACCAAAGAAGTATGGTTATACCTGAAACAACGGTAAAAAATACAGGGTTTAAAAAACCTTTTTTCCCGTTAAGAATTTTATCATGAGACACCGCTTCTGTATCTAACCAATGGTAAATATCTGTTCTTCCGCCCCATACTATAGCCATTAAAATGATAAAGGTGATTATCCCTAAAATAGGCACTACGCTTGATATTGCCTCGGGCACCCTTCGCAATGCCACCTGCCATCCGCCCATTGCCATGGTAGTCACACAAATAAAAAACATAGCCGCATTTACAGTAAGCAACCAATACACACTGTTTTGCAAAAGCACAGCCCAGAATCTTGTACTATTCACATTTTCACCATGGCCTCCATGAGCAAATGGATGAAAAGCAATAAAGCCATACAAGAGCGCAATCACACCGGCTGCAATCAATCCGATTGTCCATTTTTTATAGCTCCCCGGTAATTCAAAATGATGGTTCATCTAAAAATATTATTTGTGTTATTGGCTATTCGTTT
>JBDSYV010000230.1:0-9677 GCA_040110925.1 Ferruginibacter sp.
TTATCAAGTTCCAGTTGATGCATGTATTGCAGCCTGCGTTGTTCTTCTTCATGCCTTGCCTGCTGCTCTCTGAATTTTTTCTTTAGAAAAAGGTACAATAGGTAGTTGCCCACAAGGAATAAAATAAGATAAACCGCATACATCCAGCTTGAAAGATACCAGGGGGGTAAAACCGTAAACGAATAAACAGCAACACTTGATTCATTGCCCAGGTTATTTCGCACCTTAACTTTAAAATGATAATTGCCTGCAGGCAGATTCGTATATTCCTTTTCAGTCTTTCTGGAAAATGGCGCCCATGTCACATCAAAACCGTCCAGGAAATAACTGTACTCAATATTTGATTGCTGTGCATACACCGGTGCTGCAAATTCAAAATGGAAGGAATTCCAGGAATGGCTTACCTGGCTTGGCATTTTTGTAGTTTGACCGGTTAAATCATTCACATCTTTTTCATAACCACCAAACATCAGGCTATCCCTGGTATTTATTGCTTTTACCGAACTGATTAATACATGCAATGGGGATTTTATTTTTTTATAGGCTTCCAAATTGACATGATAAAAGCCTTTATCTCCTCCTATAAAAACATTATTGCGGTTAATAGTATAGATATGTTCAAAACCACTTACAAATTTATTGGCCAATTCAGGAAAATAAATAATCACTGGTTGTTGAGCACTAACGTCAATCACCCCCACAGATTTATTCAGCACAAACCACACATTGCCTGTATTATCTTCTTTCAGGTATCTTATAGCGCTTTTACCGAATATCTTGTTGTAATATACCGAGGGCTCAAACCTATCGGTTGCACCATTAAATTCAAATACGCCGTTTTCGGTAGTGAGTATTATCTGGTTTTTTATTTTAAAAATATAGTTACCATTGGTGGCAAGCACTCCTTTTGAGGGGCCGTAATTAGTAATGGTTCCTTTATTATCATTTAATTTTACACGATAAATGCCTTTATAAGGATGAGATACCCATATATTACTATTGTCTATACAGACAAATCTTGCCGATTCAAAATGTGCCGCTACGTTCATGCTGGTAAAAACTCCATTTGAATAATTATAAAAATTAATGCCTTGGTAGGTACCGGCAAACATGATGTCTGATGGCATTACATTGCTGTAAGGCTGAAAGGTCCAGAACCCTGTGCTTTTATCTATTACTTTAGCCCCATCCCGTTCTATTACAAATGCGCCTTCATGATGGCCCATAAGTAATTTGCCATTAACCTGCGACAGGTTCCAAACCTGCCCCGTTGTATTGGCCACCGGCTTGAAGCTGCCTTTTACAAAACTCAGATCCTTTTCATCATACAGTGGTACTTTATAAAGGCCATTACTTGTACCCAGGTATAATTCATTGTGATAAACATTGGCGGCATATCCAGAACCTTCATTAATGTAATCAGAATATATATGCTTTATTGCGTTATTATAAGCAATAAAGTCAATGCCATTATCCAGTCCAAGCCAAAGGTTTTTTTCCTGGTCCAGGAAAATATCGAGGATATTATTGTTCTGCAGACCCTCTTTTCTTCCGAAACTCTGAACAGGATTACCTTCTTTATCAATGACCAAACAGCCACTAAGGTTAGTTATCAGCGCTATATGCTGCTCGTTTACCACAACACTGCCCGAGATATTGGTATGGGCAATTCCCTCCAAAAAAGTTGAGCGAAGTTTGGAAATCTTATCTGCCGTTAATATATAAACCCCGTTTTTAAGTGTTGTTAGCAAGGCAGAATCTTTACTGATACTGGTTAAGGAAGTGACAAAATAATCCTGGGGTAGTTCAGATGATTTAAGGAAGGGCTCCCAAAGTCCATTCTGATAAATAAGTAATCCTTTGTCAGAATCCTGGGCAATTAACCTGTTGTTGCAAAGTCCTATAAAGCGCCAATGTGTACTCTTATAAACGGAGCAATTATTTCCGCTAACCTGGAAAATTTTATTACTGGTTTGGAAAAATATGAGATCATGGTAAAAATAAATATCCCAAACATCAGTAAATGAACGTTCCTCAATGGGAATTAACGATTTTAAACTATGAAATTGTAGCTCGCCATTAACTGCAGGTGAGAAATAGCCCATTTCATCCTGGCCACCTGCATATAATTTATTATCTGGGCCAAATTCAATAGAACGCACTATACTGGCATTAGGAAGTGGGTATGTTTTCCAGTTTATCCCATCAAACCTTAAGAGCCCTTCGCTGTTTGCAAAGTAAAGTACACCGTTTTTATCCTGGCGGATCTGCCGGTTTTGTGCCCCGGCTTTATAGTTCTGTTTATAATAATTTACAATGTCGGGCAAGCCAATTGTATTTTGAGCCTGGCAGGAAAACCATGAAATGATGAAAAACAGGCTAAGCTTTATTTTTTGCATACATGCATTTGAATGTGAATATAGGAATATTCGGATGATGTAGTATTGAAGTGGGAAAAACAGGTATTAAAGTACTTGGTTACGGTATATGATGTAGTAGAGATGTAGTAAAGGTTTAGGTAATTGAGAAAGTACGGGTGTACCTTTACGGGGTCATTGCCTAAATATATAGAGGCTACTCACACTAAAACGATTGCATATGAAATTCAAAACTACATTAATGCTTTGCGCATTCCTAAGCTTTATGGGAATGCAGGCAGTTTTATCCCAGGCGCTCACAGTTTCAGGGAATGTAACTTCCCAAATAACTAATTCGCCGCTCCAGGGCGTAACGGTCTCTGTGAAAGGTTCCAGGGTATCATCGGTGACCGATGAAAATGGTGCATATACCATTTCAGTACCGGGTAAAGGCGCCGTACTTGTTTTCAGCTTTATAAACATGAAGCCGGTTGAATATGTTATAAATGACAGTTCACCTGAAATGATCATAATGGAAACATCCGGCAGGAATATGGAGGAAGTGGTGGTTATTGGATATGGACAACAGAAAAAAAGCCTGTTAACTGGTGCCATTTCTTCAGTGAAGGCAGAAGATTTAAAAACAGTATCCAATACAAGGATAGAACAGGCACTTCAAGGTAGGGTTTCGGGTGTTACTATCTTGCCTCAATCAGGTCAGCCAGGTTCTGGACTAAGCGTTAGGATACGAGGTACGGCATCTAATAATAATACAAGTCCTATTTATATCATTGATGGGATAAAATCAGGAGGAATTGAATCATTGGACCCCTCTGAGATTGCTTCTATAGAGGTATTAAAAGACGGCGCCTCTTCAGCTATTTACGGTTCTGAAGGTTCAAATGGGGTTATTATTATAACTACCAAAGGAGGCAGAAAAAATTCAGGTGAAATTACCTATTCAGCTCAGTATGGTACACAGTCCGTAAAATCCGATTATATAAAAATGATGAATGCACCAAAATACCAGCAGTACCTGATGGAAGCTGGAGTAAACGGAGCACCTACCTTCGCTGATCTTGCAACAGTTGGCAATGGCACTGATTGGTTAAGTGAAGTAGTTCAGACTGCACCGCAACAACATCATTCTTTGTCCTTTAGTGGGGGCAGTGATAAATCTACCTATTTTATTGGGGGTAATATTTTTACACAAGATGGTATTGTAGGTGGAGAAAAAGCCCAGTTTAAGCGGTATACCGTTAGGATCAATAGCGACCATAAAGTAAAGAACTGGCTTACAGTTGGTGAGCATATTTCTTTTTCCCACCATACCCGCCGGGCCATTTCTGATGACACAGAATTTGGTTCTATTTTAGGTAGTGCCCTGGTAATGGATCCATTTACACCTACTACTTATAAAGGTACATTACCTTCACACGTACAAGCTGCGATAGCTGCAGGTAAACCTTTAAGAAAAGATGCCAATGGAAATTATTATGGTATTTCAAATTACCTGAGGGGTGAGTATGGTAATCCATTGGCGAGGATAGACATGGCCAAAGGCCAGAATGTGCAGAATAAAATATTTGCAAATGTTTATGCTGATGCGAACATTTTTAAAGGCCTGAAATTTACCTCACGTTTTGGAGTAGATGCAGCATTTCAAACAGGCCACGGTTGGACACCTACTTTCTGGTTTTCAGACGAAAGCCAGAATACTATTGCAAATGGTTACGATTACAGCAACACATGGACAAGCTGGTTATTGGAGAATTTCCTTACTTACAACAAAAAGATACGTAGCCATAATATTACTTTGCTGGCGGGTACTTCTCAGCAAAAAAACCATGAAGTACATATAGGTGGAAGCTATTCCGGGTTATTTAAAGAAGAAGATAAATTTTCCTATGCAGACTTTGTTCCGGACGCCACTGACCGTATAGGAAGTATAGCTTTTGATGTAACCCAGGCCTCCTTTTATGGCAGGTTACTGTATGATTATGATGGTAAATATTTGTTTAGTGCTTCCGTAAGAAGAGATGGTTCCTCAAAATTACCGCCTGCTAACCGCTGGAGTACTTTTCCAGCTTTCTCCGCAGGTTGGGTATTCTCTAAAGAATCGTTCTTTTCTTCAAATAAATTAAACTTTGGAAAACTCCGTGCAAGCTGGGGCCAGAATGGAAATGTGGGTAGCCTCGGACTGGCGGATTACCTTAGCGCTGTTGGGGCTGGTGGCATTTATCCTGATGGTAATGGTGGTTTCCTTGTTGGAGCATATCCTTTAAGATTGCCAAATGATGAACTTAAATGGGAGACAGGCGAACAATATGATATCGGCCTTGACCTTGGATTCCTAAATAATAAATTAAATATTACTGTTGATTACTATAATAAAACCACTAAAGGTTTATTAACCGGAGGTGTTCCACCCTTATTTGTAGGTGCTGGAATTGATAGAGTTAACGCAGGCGAAGTAGTTAATAAAGGCTGGGAATTTGAAGCCAATTATAAGAATCAATTGAGAAGTACCGGTCTGGGTTATGAACTTGGAGGAAATATTAGTTTTAATAAAAATGAAGTAACTTTTCTTGATCCCAACTCACCCGTTTTATTTGGTGCGGGCATTGGTACAGGCTGGGGCGCTACCTCATCAAAAGCGGGAGAGCCTTTATGGTATTTTACCGGGTATAAAACAAACGGTATATTTCAAACCCAGGCTGAGATCAACGCTTACCTGGCAAAAACCGGTATAACCGGGTATAATCCAAAACCCGGGGATCCAATAGTTGTAGATGTAAATGGCGATAAGTTAATATCACCAGGTGATCAAACAAAGATTGGTACCCCTCATCCAAAATTTTCTTATGGTGCACATTTAAGCCTGAATTATAAAGGGTTTGACTTCCTGGTATTTGCACAGGGACAATATGGAAATGATGTATTGATGGGCTTTAACCGTAGTGACAGAGCTACTGCAAATAAGCCAGATTTTTTCTTTAATAACAGGTGGACTGGTGCCGGAAGTACTAACACATGGTTCCGGTCAGACGTTACCAATCCATATATCTACAATAGTGACCTGATGGTTTTTGATGGTTCATTCCTGAAAATACGCCAGTTACAATTGGGATATACATTCCCGGTAACAATGATGAACAGGATAAAATCAAAAACGGCAAGGCTGTATGTTTCCCTGGATGATTTCTTCACAATTACAAAATACCCTGGCGTAGATCCTGAAGTAAGTAATAATGGTAACAGCATTGGTATTGATCGAGGAGGATATCCAATTCCAAGAAAAGCATTAGTAGGCTTATCAATTACATTTTAAAAACATATATTAATTAAAATATTAGGAACATGAAAAAGTCACTGATAAAAATAACCATAGTTTTTTTGCTGGTATCTGTGAGTAGTATCAGTTGTAAAAAATTCCTGGATAATGAAGTGCCCGGCGCATTTCCGGAAGAGGATTTTTATAAAACTGATGCTGATGTAACCCAGGCGGTAACAGGCATATATGATATGATGCAGGCGCATTATAATGGTAGCTGGGCCAGTATTTATATGGTTAAGAGCCTGCTTACTGATGAAAGCAATTGTGGCGGTAGTGATGCAGGTGACCAACCGGGGTACCAGACATTGGATGATTATAATTTTGATGCAACCAATGACAAAGTAACAAACGTATGGAGAATGACTTATTATTCTATTTTCCGGGCAAATAAAGTCATTAACAGGGCCGATGATAAAACTCCATTACGTAAACGCCTGATCGCGGAAGCAAAAGTCTTGCGGGCTTATAATTATTTTGAACTTGTTACCCTGTGGGGTGATGTACCAATGGTATTGGATAATGTACTACCTTCAAAATTTACGTCTACACCAAGGGCTCCTAAAGCAGATGTTTACAGGCAAATAGAAAAAGACCTAACAGAGGCAAGTGATGTATTGCCGCTAAAATCATCTTATTCTCCGGCCGACAAGTTCCGGGTCTCCAAAGGAACGGCTCAGTCGTTGCTCGGAAAGGCACTTTTATTTCAACAAAAGTGGGCACTGGCGGCAGCCCAGTTCGACCAGGTCATTGCCTCAAATGTTTATTCAATTGCGCCAAGTATAGGTGCAGTATTTTCTAAGCAAGGTGAATTTGGCCAGGAGTCAATATTTGAAATTTCGTATTCTGAATCAAGGAGCTATGACTGGGGTAATTTTCCCTGGGGATCAGCACCAGAAAGTAATATCCATATTCAGTTAATGGGTCCACGTGGCGATTATTATAGCAAGGCACCTGCTGATTCTTTAATTTCCGGCTGGGGTTTTATCAGGCCAAAACAAAAAATGTGGGATGCATTTATTGCAGATGGTGGTGTAACAAGAAGGAAGCAAAGCATCATGTCCCAGGCCGAACTTATAGCTGCTGGAGGAAATTGGACTGCGCCTAATGACAGAGATTATGAAGGGTTTTTCCAAAGAAAATATGGTTCCTTCAACAACGCAACAGGATCTCCTATTGGAGAACTTAATTATGGTACCAACTGGCGCCAGATAAGGTATTCCGATGTGATCCTAATGGCAGCAGAAGCAAATTACAGAACCGATGAAACTAAGGCCCGTTCTATAATCAACCAGCTTCGCCAAAAAAGAGGGGTACCTGATATTACCGCTACGGGCACTGCACTCTTTGATGCAATAGTTCGGGAAAGATTTGTTGAGCTGGCATTTGAAGGCACAAGGTTCCAGGACCTGGTTAGATGGGGAAAAGCGGCAACTGAACTTGGGCCATTAGGTTTCGTTGCAGGTAAACATGAGCTTTTACCTATTCCCGATTATGATGTAAGAACTGGTGGACTAACACAAAATCCAGGGTATCAATAGTAGTAATTAATTTGATTAATAGTTAAATAATCTTTTATGAAAATTCTTTTTAATAGAAATAAACACATTCTTGCAATATTATTGATTGCAATTTTATTTGCTTCATGTAAATATGATGTGAGTGATCTTCAGCCAAAAGCTGCAGCATCTTTTATCGTAACTCCGGCAGGAACTCCTAATAAATATATTCTCACCAGCACGTCTACAAATACATACCGCTACGACTGGGATAAGGCTACCGGCAACTTTGTTACCGGGAAACAGGTAGATACCGTTTATTTTCCTTACCTGGGAAGCTATACTATAAAATTGCTTGCCTTTGGGCAAAATGGAATAGATAGCTCACGCCAGGTGATCAATGTTACAGCCAATGATCCTTCCGCTTGCGTAGGCACGCAATTAGGTTTTATTACAAGCTGTACTTCCAAAAAATGGAAACTTGATCCTGTTGGCGGCGCATATAAAGTTGGACCTGGTCCAAATGATGGTAGCTGGTGGACAAGCGGCGCCGGTGAAGTAACGGGAAGGCCATGTGAATTTAATGATGAATATACATTTGTGTTCAGCGCCAGCAAAACATTTAGTTATGATAATAAGAGTGACTTTTATGGTGATGGGTATTTAGGTGATAATAGTTTTAATTGTCAGCCATCTTCTAATTATACTGCTGTGCAGGCGCCATGGGGCTCAGGTACATTTACATACAATTTCACTCAAGGCGCAGGAGTTGCTGGTTTAGGGCAACTTACTGTTGTTGGTTTAGGTGCACACATCGGTCTGCAAAAAGTAAGAAATGGTAGCGAAGTTACCAGTCCGGCAACTTCTATAACTTATGATGTATTGGCAGCCACTCATGATGTGCCTGGAAATTATGATTTATTAACGCTTGGTGTTGCAATTGGTGCGCCGGGATGGTGGACTTTCAGGTTGCGTTCTTACTAAATTGTCCCTTCAGGTTTGAGCCTTATAACTTTATGGTTTTTGATCTAAAAGGGTGAATGTATTTATTCACCCTTACTTACAAAGCCATGCAATTTAATAGTATCATTTACTTATGCGTTATATAGTTTACATCATATTTTTTACACTTCATTTTCCTTTGTTTGGGCAAGGATTAAAAGTTAGGGGTGCAGAAATTATAAATGCAAATAATAACGCCGTCATTTTGCGTGGCATTGGCCTGGGAGGCTGGATGTTGCAGGAGCCCTATATGCTTGGCCTATCCGGTTCTGCGGTGGCTCAATATGATATACGACAAAAAATTACCGACCTCGTTGGCGAAGAAAAAACAAATCAATTCTACAATGCATGGCTGGCCAACCATTGCACAAAAGCTGACATAGATTCCCTGGCTGCATGGGGCTTCAATTCTGTTCGCCTGCCCATGCACTATAACCTGTTCACACTGCCTGTTGAAAAGGAACCTGTTAAAGGAAAGCATACCTGGATAAATAAAGGATTTCAATTAACAGACAGCCTTCTATCCTGGTGCAGTCAAAATAAAATTTACCTCATACTTGATCTGCATGCAGCACCGGGAGGGCAGGGTAATGATAATGCCATTGCTGACAGGGATGCTTCTCTGCCTTCCTTATGGCAATCCCTGTACAACAGGAATAAGACCATTGCCCTTTGGCAGGCTTTAGCAAAAAGATATAAAAATGAACCCTGGATCGGGGGTTATGACATTATCAATGAACCCAACTGGGGATTTAAAGAAGGGGAGAATAAAAATGGTTGTGATGAAAAAATAAATGCCCCATTATTAAAACTGCAAAAAGATATTACAAATGCGATAAGGAAGGTTGACAAACAGCATATCATTATAATTGAAGGCAATTGCTGGGGCAATAATTACGAAGGCATGTTTCCACTTTGGGATAAGAATCTTGTGATGAGTTTTCACAAATACTGGAATTATAATGACCAGGCATCTATACAAAAGTTTATTGATTACCGTGAGAAGTATAATGTTCCCGTCTGGCTAGGGGAAACAGGGGAGAATTCAAACGCATGGTTTACAGATGTGATTAGCCTGCTGGAAAAAAATAAAATCGGCTGGGCCATGTGGCCTTTCAAGAAATCAGGCATAAATAATCCTGTGCAGGTAAAGCTTGATGATAATATAAAATCGGTTTTTGCTTATTGGGAAAATAAAGCTGACCGGCCTTCGGCAAACGATGCATTCAACAGCCTGATGCAGTTGGCGGCCAATACAAATATTAAAAACAATATTATTCGCCGCGATGTAACAGATGCTATGATGCGACAGGTAGAATCTGCCGAAGTCTTGCCTTATAAATCCAATATCATCAGTAATGGCACAATAGTATATGCATCAGATTATGATATGGGCAGAAGCGGAATAGCCTACCACGATATTGATTCTGCAGAATACTGGGTGTCAACAAATACACGAACACAATGGAATAGTGGAGGTAAATA
>JBDSYV010000231.1:0-9110 GCA_040110925.1 Ferruginibacter sp.
ATTGAAAATGTAACTGCTTCTTATTTTGGCGCCACAGCGGTTTCAGCAGGCAATGCATTACAATTAAGAAAAGATACGCTTCTTACCCAAGGCATAACCATTCTTTTTATCATTATTTTCCTGGGCATATATTTCCAAAAAAAAAGAGCTCCTTTTATTATTTTGATTCCTGTACTTTTTAGTGCTTTATTTTCCCTCGCTATTATTTATTTTATT
Organism: Ferruginibacter sp.; assembly: GCA_040110925.1. Taxonomy (GTDB): domain Bacteria; phylum Bacteroidota; class Bacteroidia; order Chitinophagales; family Chitinophagaceae; genus Ferruginibacter. The sequence goes on from JBDSYV010000231.1 coordinate 217, forward strand.
AAAGGAAGTATTTCAGTTATTGCCTTGGGAACAGGATCGGTTATACTTGGCATTGCGGTTAATTATTCTTTGCATGTTTTTAATCATTACCGCCACACAAAAAATATTCCTGAGCTAATACGGGACCTGGCTAAACCAATGATAGTTGGCAGCTTCACTACTATCGGTGCATTTTTATGCCTCCAATTTGTAGAGTCAGAAATGCTGAAAGACCTTGGATTATTTGCTGCATTCAGCCTGGCAGGTGCATCCCTGAGTTCGCTTATTTTCCTGCCGCATTTCCTCATATCCAAAAAAGATAAATCAACAAAAAAAATAAATGCAATTTCCTTTATTGATAAAATGGCTGGCTATAACCCTGAGTATAATAAATATTTGGTTTTACTCATCCTGTCATTAACTATCTTCTTTGGCTTTTGGGCTACTAAAGTGGGATTTGAATCCGATCTAAATAAAATGAATTTCATGCCGGCTAAATTACAACAGTCGGAGAATAACCTAAACCGGATCAATCAATATGCCCTGCAATCTGTTTACCTGGTTACTGAAGGTAAGACCCTTAATGATGCTCTTATCAACAATGAAAAATCAGTTAAGGATATTGAGGCACTGGAAAAGGAAAATATTGTAAAGAAACATTCAGGTGTATCGTCTCTTATTATTTCCGATACTTTGCAAAAGGCAAGAATTGAGCGCTGGAACCAGTACTGGATCCCCGAAAAGAAATCAACCCTATTGGCAACGTTGCAAAAGGAAGGCGCCGCACTTAAATTTAATGAAAGTGCATTTGATAATTTTAAATTATTACTTGATAAAGTTTATGAACCAGCAGATAAGGCAGCAATGGAGGAAGTGCAAAAAGAATTCCTGGATGATTATATAACCGAAAAGCCCGGTAAAACATCCGTTGTTACCCTGGTAAAAGTTTCTCCGGAACATAAACAAACCATTTATAAAACTTTTGAAAATTCGCCCAACATAACAGTGCTGGACAAACAATACCTCGCAAACAGGTTTGTAGAAATTATCAATAAAGATTTTACCAGCATTGCCTTAATGACTTCATTACTGGTTTTTGTGGTTTTGCTTATCATGTATGGGCGTATAGAATTAACACTGGTATCATTTATTCCTATGTTCATCAGTTGGGTATGGATACTAGGCATTATGGGAATGGCCGGCATACAATTCAATATTATTAATATTATTATTTCCACCCTCATTTTTGGCCTTGGTGATGATTATAGTTTGTTTATTATGGATGGCCTGCTGCAGGAATATAAAACCGGCAAAAAAAACCTGTCTTCTTTTAAATCATCCATTCTACTATCTGCCATAACTACTATTGCGGGACTGGGTGTTTTAATATTTGCAAAACATCCAGCATTACGTTCTATTGCCCTTATTTCTATAGTAGGAATTGTTTGTGTAGTGATTATGGCACAGATATTAATTCCCTTTTTCTTCAATATTTTAATTAAAAACAGGGTTCGGAAAAATTTATTCCCCTGGACATTTGTTAGCTTTTTAAAATCTGCATTTGCATTTTCTTTCTTTCTTTCTTTCAGTATATTCTTTACTGTATTAGGGAGAATATTTGCAGGTCTGCGTGTAAAAGAAACGGGCAAGAACCTATATCATAAATTACTATCAAAAGCTTGCTGGTCGCTCATGTATATTATGGGTAATGTAAAGAAGAAAATTATCAATCCGTTTAACGAAGATTTTTCCAGGCCGGCTGTTATTATCTGCAACCACCAGTCTTCTCTGGACATTGTTCCGCTCATCATGTTGCATCCCAAAATTTTAATGTTTACCAATAACAAAAAATGGAATGCGCCTTTCTTTGGTCCCGTTATCAGGATGGCAGATTATTTTCCTGCAGAACAGGTGGATGAAAAAATGGATCTCATTACAGACAGGGTTAAGCATGGTTATTCATTAGTTATATTTCCGGAAGGAACAAGGTCAGTGGATGGCAATGTAAACCGTTTTCATAAGGGTGCATTTTACTTAGCTGAAAAACTGGGCATGGATATTTTACCCATAATGATTCATGGCACCAATTACACACTCACAAAAAAAGATGCCTTATTAAAAGACGGCCAGGTAACGCTTAAATATTTGCCCAGGATAAAAGCTGCTGATATGACCTATGGAAATGGGTACGTGGAAAGAACAAAAAGTATTGGTCGTTATTTCAGGCAGGAATTTAATATGCTTAGAAGTGAGATTGAGCAGCCTGCTTATTTCAGGGAAAAATTAATTTACAATTACCTTTACAAAGGGCCGCTTATCGAATGGTATATGCGGATAAAGACAAGGCTCGAAAAAAATTACAAGGTTTTTCATGAGCTGGTGCCAAAGCAAGGCGCCATACTGGACATTGGCTGTGGTTATGGGTTTATGTCATACTTGTTATATTTTACTTCAACGCACAGAAAAATTACAGGGATAGATTTCGATGAGGAAAAAATTGAAACTGCAAATCATTGTTTTAGCAAAACATCAGATATAAATTTTATTCATTCAGATGTGTTAAGTTATAGTTTTGAAAAGTATGATGCCATCATTATGGCCGATATGTTACATTACCTTCAGCCGGTTGAGCAAATCCAGGTGATAGAAAAATGCATTAACCATCTTAATCCTGCAGGTATTGTTATTATAAGGGATGGAGATATTGAAGCCAAAGCAGGACACAAAAAAACTGAACTGACAGAATTTATATCCACCCGTTTACTGGGTTTTAATAAGTATGGAGAAAAAGGGCTGTCATTTCTTTCAGGAAAATCAATTAGTGAAATTGCAGCAAAGCATAATATGGGTTGTGATAAAATTCGAGATTCAAGGTTTACCTCCAATACGATTTTTGTATTGAAAAAGAAAGAAGGAACATGAGTTTGATAAATTTTGATATTGTAATAATTGGTAGTGGAATGGGAGGCCTTGTATGTGCAGATATACTTGGAAGGGAAGGCTATAAGGTTTGTGTACTGGAAAAGAATAAACAGTTGGGAGGTTGTTTGCAAACCTATGTGCGGGACAAAGTAATTTTTGATTCAGGTGTCCATTACCTTGGAGGTTTAGGGGAAGGGCAAAACCTTTACCAGGTGTTTAAATATCTTGGTATCCTTGATAAATTGAAATTGCAGAAGATGGATGATGATGTTTTTGATAAGATCATTATTGAGAATGATGACAAGGAATATGTTTATGCCCAGGGTTATGAAAATTTTATTCAGCAGCTACTGAAAGATTTTCCTGCTGAAGAAAAAGCATTAAGACAATATTGCAATAAGATTAAAGAAGTATGTAGCAAGTTTCCTTTATACAATTTAAGATCGGGTGGCGATTTTAATGAAAAAAATACTGTACTGGAAATAAATGCAAAGGAATATATTGAATCAGTAACAAGCGATAAAAAATTACAAGCTGTGCTGGCAGGTAATAATATGTTATATGTACTTCAACCGGATAAAACGCCTTTCTATGTACATGCTATGATACTGAACAGCTATATTGAAAGCTCCTGGAAATGTATAGATGGTGGATCAGTGATTGCTAAACTCATTGCAAAAAATATCAGGGAACAGGGGGGTATTATTCACAGGAATGCTGAAGTGAGAAAGATTGTAGTGGAGGAAGGAAAAGTAAGTTCGGTACAACTGAAAGATGGAACAAAATTATTTGGCAGGAATTTTATTTCAAATATGCACCCGGTAAGAACATTAGAAATGACGGATACTCATCTCATCAAACATGCTTACAGGGATCGTATTCAAAACCTGGAAAATTCAATAGGTGGGTTTCTCATAAACATTGTATTTAAAAAAGATACATTCAAATACCATAAAAATAATTTTTATTATCATAAGGATGGCTGTATCTGGGATATGACAAATCATACAGAAGAAAACTGGCCCCTTGGTTATGCATTATTTTTTTCCGCATCTTCCCGTACGGTAGAGTATGCAGAGTCACTCACTGTTCTTGCATACATGAATTATGATGAAGTAAAGCAATGGGAAAAATCTTTCAATACCGTTTCTGCAACAGAAGACCGTGGTCCAGGTTACGAAGAATTTAAAAGACATAAAGCAGAAATTCTGCTGGATTGTGTTGAGGAAAAATTTCAGGGCTTGAGAAACTGCATTAAAACCTATTATACTTCAACGCCGCTTTCCTATCGTGATTATATTGGAAACCATGATGGAACGATGTATGGTTTTGTAAAGGATAACAGGAACCCATTAAAATCATTTATTTCTCCACGTACTAAAATACCCAATCTTTACCTTACCGGCCAAAACCTGAATTTACATGGCATACTTGGTGCAGCAATGAGTGGGTTAGTAACTTGCAATGCTATTATGGGGAATGAAACAATTGTAGATAAAATAAGAAATGCTTAAAACAAAAAAAATCTGGCGGTGGCTGCTCTATGGACTGGGTGTGATTATTTTATTGATAATGATTTTTGCTGTGTACATGGTACAGGTTTCGAAACTGCCCGATGAAAAAGTTGCTGACATGCGTAGCCTGCAATGGCAACGCACTGAAATGAGCAAAGGATTTTATATATTAAAAAATAACTGGTTCAGGCAAAGTAAAAGCGGTTTGTTTGAATTATATGTGGAAGGTGATGCTTTTGAACGTGGTGTAATTAATGGAAAACTTACGAAGGAACTTGTAGTACGGCAGGAAGATCATTTCAGCGAGCAGATCAATAAAATGGTGCCTTCTGCATTTAAACGACATTACCTCCGTTATTTTATTGGTTGGTTCAATCGTGATCTTGAGAAAAATGTTACCAAAGAATACAAGGATGAAATTTTTGGCATTTCAGAATCTGCCTCGGAAAAATATAAATGGCTTGGCACTAATTACCAAAGGATTTTAAATTATCATGCAGCACATGATATTGGTCACGCCCTGCAAAACCTGGCGCTTGTGGGTTGTACTTCTTTCGGCACATGGAACAGCAGATCAAAGGACAGCACAATGATCATTGGAAGAAATTTTGATTTTTATGTAGGTGATAAGTTTGCAGAAGATAAGATCGTTGCCTTTTTTAATCCGACACAGGGGCATAAGTTTATGACGGTTACCTGGGGTGGTTTTATTGGTGCAGTTTCTGGTATGAATGAAGAAGGTTTATCTGTAACCATCAATGCTGCCAAATCTGATTATCCCCTGGGTTCTGCCACTCCTGTATCGCTGGTGACCCGTGAAATATTACAGTACGCAAAAAATATAAATGAAGCAATAGCCATTGCAAAAAAAAGAAAGATGTTTGTATCAGAATCTTTTCTTGTTGCATCGGCCGAAGACAATAAAGCTGTTATTATTGAAAAGACACCAACTGCATTGGATGTTTATGATCCGCATAAAGATTTTATTGTATGTACCAATCATTTTCAAAGTGCTGGTTTGGCAAGATCAAAAAAGAATATTGAGCAGATGAATGAAAGCGCATCAACATACCGTTATGAGAGGCTGATGGAATTGATGAATGCAAACACTCAAAATACAGTGCAGAAAACCATCAATATTTTAAGGGATCGTAAAGGTTTGCATAATGCTGATATTGGTGATGGAAATGAAAAAGCAATTAACCAGCTCATGGCTCATCATTCCGTGGTTTTCGAACCACAAAAAAGAATAGTTTGGGTGTCTACTGCTCCCTGGCAACTTGGCCAGTATGTTGCATACGACCTCAAAAAAATCTTTGCCATGCAGGGTTTAAAACAGGATATAGAAATAGCTGATTCAGCATTAAGCGTTGCATCCGATTCATTTTTATTGACTGCAGAATACAGGCGTTTTGAAAAATTCCTGGGCTATAAACATACCATAGCTGACGGTGGACATGTGAACGCTGATAGTATTGTGGCAAGCAATCCGCAATTTTACAATTCATATGTTCTTGCTGGAGATGATTTGTTTAAACAAAAAAATTATCAAAAAGCAAAGTATTTTTATGAAGTGGCATTAACCAAAGTGATTGCAACAAAGAAAGAAGAGGATCACATTAAAGCGCAAATAAAAAAAATAGAAAATAAATAAATTATTGTCTGGCCCCTTCCCTCGAGAGGGGTTGGGGTGAGGTTTCATTTAAAATTGTAGTAGCCAAGTGGTTTGTGGGACCTGCCTACCGGACAGGCAGGCACAAACCAAGGCACCGCATCGGTAGGTGTCCTCACCGACCGAAATCCGCTAATACAATTTTGAAGGAAACCAGTTTAGATACTAAATAATATCCTGTTATGATTTACGGTATTGGAATAGACCAGATAGAAGTGGAAAGGGTTGCTGAAAAAATAAGCAAGGAATCTGGTTTTAGAGAACTGGTATTTTCAAAAACAGAGATTGAATATTGCGAATCTAAAACAAATAAGTTTGAGCATTATGCCGCCCGCTTTGCAGCAAAAGAAGCATTCTTTAAGGCCATAGGTACGGGCTGGAGAAATGGTACAGCATTTAATGAAATTGAAATAACAAATAATGAAGTGGGTAAACCAGGTATTTCTTTTCTTGGTAAAACAGGGCTGTCGATAGCTGAACTTAAGCTGGGGAAAATATCTGTTTCTCTTTCACATCTTAAAACCGTGGCATCTGCCATTGTAATAATAGAAAACTGATGAATTATTTTCCTGAAACAGCATTCCAACAAAAAGACATTATAAAAACCATGCAGGAAAAAAAACTGCAGGAACTGCTGAGATATCTAAACCAGCATTCACCTTTTTATAAAGCGCTTTTTGCAAAATCAAATATTTATCCTGGAGATATAATAACGCTTGAGGATCTTCGTAAAATTCCCACAACAACCAAAGAGCACCTGCAGGAATTAAATGATGATTTTATTTGTGTGGAGCGAAATAAAATAATTGAATATAGTTCCACTTCAGGTACATTGGGAAAACCGGTAAACATAGCGCTTACAGAGAATGATTTAAACAGGCTAACCTATAATGAGTTTGTATCCTTTGCCTGCGCTGATGGAAGGCCTGATGATATTTACCAGCTTATGCTCACACTTGATCGCCAGTTCATGGCGGGCATAGCCTATTATTCAGGCATCCGTAAAATGGGAGCAGGCATCATAAGACTTGGGCCAGGTGTGCCTTCTTTGCAATGGGAAACTATATTCAGGCTTAAGCCAACTTCAATTGTTGCCGTACCTTCTTTTATTCTAAAACTAATTGCATATGCAAACGAACATCATATTGATATAAACTCCAGCACTGTAAAAAAAGCAATTTGTATTGGAGAGAATATTCGCAATACAGATTTTTCATTAAGTGCGCTGGGGAAAAAAATTACAGATGCCTGGAATATTAAATTGTATTCTACTTATGCTTCTACAGAAATGCAAACTGCCTTCACTGAATGTAGTGAAAGCAAAGGTGGTCACATGCAACCTGAACTAATCATACTTGAAATGCTGGATGAAAACGATGAACCTGTATCAGCGGGCGAGCCAGGTGAAGTTACCATTACAACCCTGGGCGTGGAGGCAATGCCACTGTTGCGTTTTAAAACTGGAGATATATGTATGTATTATGCTGAGCCTTGCAATTGTGGCAGAACAAGTATAAGGTTGTCGCCGGTGGTGGGCCGTAAGAAACAAATGATAAAATATAAAGGAACAACTTTATACCCGCCGGCACTTTTTGATATACTTAACGAAATGGAAGATGTATTGGATTTTATTGCGGAAGTTTATTCAAATGAAACAGGAACGGATGAAGTATTGATCCATATTTTGCCTGCTGATTTTTCAGAAGAAACAAACAGGCAAATAAGAGCAAATTTACAGGCAAGACTTAGGGTAAGTCCTCATATAAAATACATACAGCAAGAAGAACTGCAGAAAATGCAAATGCCAGAAACAGGAAGAAAAGTTGTAAGATTTATTGACAGGCGAACATGATTTAATTATGTAGTGCTTGCGTCCCTAAATTTGCTGCTCTGTTCAATAGCAACCATTATCGATTCCATAATTTCATCATTAGATGCGTTATAATCTATCTGCAGAGGTTCCTTAAACTTTACCGAAAGTGGGGTTCCTTTATTTTTAAGCCGAAGTCCCTTTTTATCAAAAGCTTTATTGAACCCACTGATAACAATGGGTATTACAATGGGATGGTTTTGTTTAATGAGAAGAACGGTGCCTTTCCTTCCCGGTGCAAAAGGCTTAGTAGTTCCCTGCGGGAAATTAATAACCCAACTACCCTTTAATGCCCTGTCAATTTTCCTGGTATCAGAAGGGTCCAGGCCCTGTCGTACTTCTTTGCTGCCTTCATTCCATGTTCGCTTTACTGTGATAGAACCGGCCAGCTCAAAAAGTCGGGTTAGCATACTTTCTTTCATGGTTTCGGCAGCCGATACAAAAAATACATTTGTGAATGGGTTCAATAAATAAAACGGTACACCCAACCGGTTCTGCTTGCGCCATTTTACCGCACAAAATATATGCAGGAATGCAATCACTTCTGCAAAATAGGTTTGGTGATTGCTAACAAATAAAACATTTTTTTTGGGAAGACCTTTGAGATGTTCTGTTCCTTCAATCCTAAGTTTATTAAACATAGTAAAACCGGGGTAGGATGCAGACCCTACAATGGCATATACGATGGCCCTTACCAGCTTTATGTTTTTTAGTTTATCAGTTAATTTCCCCATGATGACAATATGCAAATAAAAGAAAACAAATTGTCAATGCTGAATGCTTGCTCCTGAATTCTTTGAATTAATATTTTAGGAGGCACTATAAACAGCGTATATAATTATCATTCATGATTGGCAAGTGCTGTTCTGGTTAGAAAAGTATATACAAAGGCAATTTTTAACCTTAAAAGAAAATGGCAGCAAATTATGCTTCTACC
>JBDSYV010000232.1:0-3720 GCA_040110925.1 Ferruginibacter sp.
ACAGTATGTATGGGTATGGCCGCCAGTATGGCAAGTATCCTGCTTAGTGGTGGTACTAAAGGCAAGCGATATATTTTCCCACACGGAGAAGTGATGATACATCAGCCGAGTGGTGGGGGCAGGGGCACCAGTGCCGACCTGGAAATAATGGCAGTGCAAATAAGGAAAACAAAGCAATTAGGAGCTGAAATACTGGCCCAAAATTGCGGACAGACAGTAGAAAAGGTCTTGAAAGACTTCGACAGGGATTACTGGATGGATGCAAAAGAATCAATAGATTATGGTATTGTGGACAAGGTTATGGATAAAATTCTGTTTAAAAAGGCTGATGTAAAGGTTAAATAAATCTTTTACCAATCTCATAAAGGCTGTGATCCTCACCCTTAGTTGTGGTTATAATGCAACTATTTAAACAAGATAATTGTCTGTTTAGCGTTCCTAAAATGGATTTCAGTATTTTTGTAACCAGTTAAGAAGGGAAAATTATTCCTGTTTAAATCAATTATGGCAAAACAACAACTTTTACATTGCTCTTTTTGTGGCCGAAGCCGCGATGAGGTTAAAATACTCATTGCAGGTCAGGATGGTCATATATGTGAAAATTGTGTAGAGCATGCCCAGGAAATTATAGTACAGGAACTTTCCGGAAATAGTGATAGTAAGAATCCCATTTCAAACGCTCCAAAGCTTACCATACGTAAGCCGGTAGAGATGAAAAAATTTATTGATGATTACGTTATCGGGCAGGATGATGCAAAAAAAATACTGGCAGTTGCAGTTTATAATCATTACAAAAGGCTAAATCAAAAGTCAGATAATGAAGTAGAGATTGAGAAGAGTAACATCATCATGGTTGGCGAAACCGGAACTGGAAAAACCTTACTTGCAAAGTCTATTGCACGTATGCTTAACGTGCCTTTTGCCATCGTGGATGCTACTGTTTTTACTGAAGCCGGTTATGTGGGAGAAGATGTAGAGAGTATGCTCACCCGCTTATTGCAGGCTTGTAATTATGATGTGCAGGCTGCAGAAAAAGGCATTGTATATATTGATGAAATTGATAAGATTGCCCGCAAAGCTGATAACCCCTCAATCACCCGTGATGTTAGTGGCGAAGGCGTGCAACAAGGGCTTTTAAAATTATTGGAAGGCAGTGAAGTGCTTGTGCCACCACAGGGAGGCAGAAAACATCCTGAACAAAAATTGATCAAAATTAATACCCAGAATATTTTATTTATTTGTGGAGGCGCATTTGACGGCATTGACCGGATTATTGCCCGCAGGGTAAATACCAATGCTATTGGTTTTAATGTAAATAAAGAATTGCAGGAGTACCAACATAAAAATTTACTGCAGTTTATTAACGCGGTTGATTTAAAGCATTTTGGCCTTATACCTGAACTGTTGGGAAGGCTGCCCGTGGTTACCTATCTTAACCCTTTGGATGCTACTACACTTAGGAATATTCTTACGGAACCTAAAAACTCGCTGGTAAAACAATTTACCAAGTTATTTGAGATAGAAGGAATCGCCCTCAAATTTGATCCTGCTGTGTATGATTTTATGGTGGAAAAAGCGTTGGAATATAAATTAGGTGCCCGTGGCCTAAGGAGTATTTTTGAAAGTATCCTTACTGATGCAATGTATGAACTGCCAAGCCAGAAAGTAAAATCGTTTGAAGTAACCCTTGATTATGCCCAACGTAAATTCAGTACAAGTAAACTTAGTATGCTTAAGGTGGCATAAATTCTATAAAAATATTTTCAAAAAAAAGACCGGCTAACAGCCGGTTTTTTTATGTTTCTAAATTTCATTTAGGTCATTGCAAAATTTCAATTTATTTTCGCCGCAGATAATAAAAATTCACACTCAAAAATTGATGCAACAATGGTTGATGTTATCCTGGGTTTACAGTGGGGCGATGAGGGCAAAGGGAAAATTGTAGATTTTTTTGCAAAGGATTATGACGTCATAGCCAGGTTCCAGGGCGGACCTAATGCGGGCCATACTTTATACATCGGAGATAAAAAAGTTGTGCTTCACCAAATACCTAGCGGCATTTTTCATGATGATAAGATTAATCTTATAGGTAATGGAGTGGTATTGGATGCTATAACGCTTAAAAAAGAATGTGAAACTGTGGCTGCCTTTGGTATTGATTATAAAAAAAATCTTTTCATTAGTGAAAGAACACATTTAATATTGCCTACGCATAGGGCATTGGATAAAGCCAGTGAACATTCAAAAGGAACGGATAAAATTGGCAGTACACTTAAAGGAATCGGCCCTGCATATATGGATAAAACAGGCCGCAACGGACTAAGGGTTGGCGATTTGCTTGACAAAAACTTTACATCTCAATATATTAAGCTCAGGCTAAAACATCAGCGCCTGCTCGACAATTTTAATTTCCAGGAAGACATTGAGCAGTGGGAAGAGGATTTTTTTGAAGCTATAGAACATCTGAAAGAATTTAATATTGTAAACGGGGAGTACTTCATTAATGATAAAATTTCTTCAGGAAAAAAAGTACTTGCTGAAGGTGCCCAGGGCAGTATGCTTGATGTGGATTTTGGGACCTTCCCTTATGTAACCAGCAGCAGTACTATTACAGCTGGGGTTTGTTCAGGGCTTGGTATTGCACCTCAAAAAATTAAAGAAGTAATTGGGATAACAAAAGCTTATTGTACACGTGTCGGTAGCGGACCTTTCCCCACTGAATTACTTGATGAAACCGGAGAGTTTCTTCGCAAAGCAGGAAACGAGTTTGGAAGTACAACCGGCCGGCCACGCAGGTGTGGATGGATTGATTTGGTAGCACTTCAGTTTGCGTGCATGATAAATGGCGTGACACAAATGGTAATGACGAAGGCTGATGTTTTGGATGGCCTTGGAGAATTGAATGTATGTAACGGGTATGGGCATAATGGAAAAACGATTAACCAGGTTCCATTCCAAATGAGCAGGATGACATTAGTACCTCAACTTAAAAGTTTTAAGGGATGGAATACCGATATTACAGGGATTAAATCATTTGCAGATATGCCTGTAGAAATGGCCAGTTATATTGATTACCTTGATAAATATTTAAAGGTACCTGTGAAATATATAAGTAATGGCCCAAATAGGGATCAAATTGTAGCTGTTTAAAAAATTAATAAAAAAAAAGCTGAAAATATTTGGCTATTAAAAAAACTCGTAGAAAATTTACAATATTAATCCCCGAAAGCATGGCTCCAAAATCTGATAACACAAAAAAATCTGTTGCAAAAAATACAGTTGCAGGTAATAAAGTGGATGTGAAAAAAAACGCCACATCTCCAGTTGATGAAGATTTAGATGATGATGCGCTAGATGAATTGGATGAAGAAGTTATTCCAAAAACTTCTAAATCGAAATCTGCTCCCAAATCAAAAAAGGCAAAAGCAGATGATGAAGAAGATGATGATGCTGACATTGAAGAAGAAACAGCGGATGATTGGGAAAAAACAGAAGAGGACGAGAATTGGGATCCTGACTTTGACGAATTTGACATTCCAAAATCGGGAGCAAAAAAGGTAGGAAAGAAAAAACCTGGAGATGAGGATGATTTAAAGATTGACGAAGACTTTAAAGAATTTGGGTTATTTGACGATATGGATGGCGGCGGTGGTACCGGGTTTGATGATGATGATGATTTCTAAATAAACAGGTGAAATACTTACAGCAATATTTTCCTAT
>JBDSYV010000233.1:0-8853 GCA_040110925.1 Ferruginibacter sp.
CCACAAATGATCACCACATTATCTGCATTATCCCGCAGTAATTCCAGTTCAAATTCTTTCCATCCCAGCACTGCTTTTTCCACCAGCACCTCATGCATCGGGCTTGCAGTCAATCCTGAGTTCAATGCTTCATCCAGTTCTTCTTTATTAAAAACTATACTGCCACCAGTACCTCCTAATGTAAAAGATGGGCGTATCACTAAAGGGAAACCAATTTCCTGGGCAAATTCTTTTCCTTCTAAAAATGAATTAGCAATTTTTGCCTGGCATACGGGAATGCCCATTTCAATCATCCACTGGCGGAATTTTTCCCTGTCTTCAGCTTTATCAATGGCCTTTATATCTACGCCTATTAGCTGAACACCATATTTCTCCCACACACCCAGTTCGTCTGCTTCCTTGCAAAGGTTCAAAGCAGTTTGACCGCCCATTGTAGGCAATACGGCATCAATTTTTTGTTCTTCCAAAATTTGTTCTATACTTTCCACCGTCAGCGGCAGCAGGTAAACTTTTTCAGCCATCATGGGGTCAGTCATGATGGTAGCAGGGTTGCTGTTGATTAAGTACACCTTCACGCCTTCTTCTGAAAGGCTTCGTGCGGCTTGTGTACCACTATAATCAAACTCGCAGGCCTGGCCAATGATGATGGGTCCTGAACCAATAATTAAAACGGAGTGAATAGAATTGTTTTTGGGCATGTGTGCAAAGCCATTTTTATGATGGCTTGCAAAAGTAAATGTAAAAAAAATGCGTGGCAAAAATAACCACGCATTAAGAAAAAAGTTGTGAAAACTACTGAATATCTATATAAACATCCCAATCAGCTTTTTCATTCATAATTATTTCAGCACTTTCATTATTGCTAAAATATAAGATGGCCCTGAAGGGGAAATTTATTTGCTGTAAGACTGTAACGGTGCTGTTTCCCAGGTTTTGAAACGCCTTTGTATGGAAAGTTCCTGCCAGTACTGAAATATCAGTGATAGTAATGGGTGGAATAACCTCCTTAATGGAATTTGTAGCCCCTGACAGTTGATGAAGTGTTATGCTAATATTGTTACCTCCCTTTCGGGTATTCCGGACATTTACATGACTTATCCTGGAAGTGGTTGAATAAACCATATAGGGTTTCTCATACTCCCCAATATATTTATCTTTTTTCCAGAAACCACTTACGAGAGAGTCTGTGCCGGCCAGTATTTTAAAATGCATTTCGCCTTTACCTTCTTTTTTCCCCTCCCTGAAATTACCTGTGAAATAATTATTATTTCCCTAGGTATAAACTCCATATCCGTCGGGATAGCCATATTTAAATTGTCCCTGGTATGCATCTTTGCCAGTTGCCTTTCCCATTCCATGGGCCATTCCATTGTTGCACTCACCTTCATATTTTCCGGATATATCATTGATCAATACTTTACATTCTTGTGCAAAGCAATTATGAAATGCTAAAAAAAACATGGGCAGGATTAATGCATAATTCATTTGATTTAGTTTTGGTGCAAACTTTGTTTAATTCAATACAAGATTATGATAAAAAGGGTTGCTTTGCTGATATTTTTTTTGAATGGTGTTACCCATATTTTTTCTCAATCCTTTAGGCCACTTAATTATCCTCAACAATATTTTCAGTGGCCCGTAGGTGCTGTTCCTGCATTGGTAGCAAACTTTGGAGAACTGCGGCCCAATCATTACCATATGGGTCTGGATTGTCGTACCAATCAAAAAGAAAACCTGCCTGTATATGCTGCAGCAGAAGGGTATATTGCCCGGTTAAAAATTGAACCCTTTGGTTTTGGCCGCTGCATTTATATCAATCATCCTAATGGCTACACAACATTATATGCGCACCTGAATGCATTCTATCCTGCGCTGGAAAAACATGTAACAGAACAACAATACAAGCAACAGAAATGGAATATAAGCCTTGATATTCCAGCAGGGTTATTGCCAGTTACTAAAGGACAATTCATAGCCGCAAGCGGTAACACCGGAGGTTCACAGGGTCCACACCTTCATTTTGAAATAAGAAATACTGCCAATGATAATGTGCTTAACCCTTTGCTTTTCGGATTCCCCATTGCAGATAATATACCACCGGATATTATAAGGCTTGCTGTATATGATAGATGCAGAAGCACCTATGAGCAAACGCCAAAGATATTTTCGCTTCACAAAACTAATGGGGTGTATAGCCCTGCTGGGGGGAAAATTATCGTGAATACGGATAAAGTAAGCTTTGCCATAACGTCCTATGACCGGTACACATCATCAACAAATCAAAATGGCATTTTCCAGGCTATGGTTTATGATGACGATAAATTTGCTTCTGGATTCCGGCTCAATGATATCAGTTATCTTGAAACAAGGTATCTGAATGCTCATATTGATTACAAAACAAAGAGCAATGGCGGCCCTTACCTGCAGCATCTTTCCAGGCTGCCGGGTTATCCACTTCCCGTGTATAATACAGATGTAAATAATGGTGTAATAAAATTAGAACCTGGCGAGACGCATGCCATAAAGATTAATGTTTCTGATGCCAATGGCAATTTGAGTACAGTAAAATTTAACCTGGTTCTTGACAAAATAATTGATAATAACAGTAATACTGGCACAGGCATTCAGCAAGAATTTCATCCAGGTTATATCAATATTTTTGAAAGAGAGAATATCAATTTTTATCTTCCTGAAAATGCATTGTATGATTCTTTTAGTTTTAGGTATAATCAAATAAGCAACAATAGTGGCATGCCTGTATACCAGTTACACAACCCTTCAGTTCCCGTGCATACCTATTTTGATGTAAAAATAAAAGCCAATATTCCTTTTGCCTACCAGGATAAAGTAGTGATGAAAAGATTTTTTGGCAGTAAGGATGATTACGTAAAAGCTGAACCCATAAAAATGGGTAAAGAGGCAGGATGGTATAAAGCTACTTTCAGGGAATTTGGTAATTTCCAGCTTATGATAGACAGTATTCCTCCTGTGGTGAGCCCTGTAGGTTTTGGAAATGGCACTAATGCGGCCAGGCTTTCACGGATTATTTTTACGGTGAAAGACAACACAGAAGTGATAAAAAAATTCACTGCCATGCTGGATGGTAAGTGGCTTCGCTTCAGTAATGATAAAGGCAGAAATTTTATATACAATTTTGATGAATACTGCTCTAAAGGACCACATGAATTATTAATTTCTGTAGAAGACCAGGCAGGAAATGTAACAGAAAAAAAATACAGCTTCACCCGATAAAAATTATAATGATGCTTACTGAAGGACAAAAAGCCCCTGCCTTTAAAGGAAAAGACCAGGAAGGAAATAACATATCCCTATCAGAATTTAAAGGCAAAAAACTTGCTGTATATTTTTATCCGCAGGACCTTACACCTACTTGCACTGAGCAAGCCTGCAACCTGAGAGATAATTTCAGCAAATTGAAAAAGCATGGTATTCACATTATAGGTATTAGTCCTGATGATGAAAAAAGCCATAAAAAATTTGAAACAAAATACCAGCTTCCTTTTCCCCTCATTGCAGACACAACACATACCATAATAAAGAAATACGGGGTTTGGGGGCCCAAACAATTATTCGGCAGAAAATATGAAGGCCTGCTGCGAACAACATTTTTAATTGATGAAAAAGGATTAATAAAAAAGATTATTGCCAGGCCAAAAAGCAAGAAACATGCAGAAGAAATCATTCAGGCATGGGAGAGTTGAAAGGTTTAGAGAGTTTAGGAACGTTTAGAGGTTTAGGAAGTTTAGACGGTTTATAAAGTATAGGTAGTTTACAAAACTCATCAACTAACAACCCATTCTACTTCTCCAAAATCGAAACGCCTTTCAATAGCATCTTGTGTAAGTAACTGGCCAAACTCATTAACTGACTTTACCGTTGTTGTAAAAACTGTTCTGTTCTTGCGCAGTTTTACTTCTTCATTTTTTTTATACAGAAAGCGGTTATAATCGGAAATAAGACTTGCCAGGTTAGAAGGAGAAAGTTTTGCAAACGTTGATAGGATATGGCTATGAAGCAACTTTGCCATGGATAAAATATTTTCTGATTTACCGGTAATTTGCTTCATAGAAACCGGGTTAGGTAAATCCGGCGGAAAATTTTCCTGGTTTATATTTAATCCAATGCCCACTACAGCCCAGTTCCATTGGCTTCCAAGCATATTATTTTCAATCAGGATTCCCCCTGCCTTTCTGTCACGCCAGTAAAGATCATTTGGCCACTTAATCCGGGTATATTCGCCAGCATATTTTTTTAGAAAATGAAAACATTCGCAGGCAATAAAGGCATTAAACAAAAATTGTTTGCCCTGGAAAACGCTTCCCGGCTGCATTGCAATACTTAAGGCGATATTTTCACCGGGCCGGCTATACCATTTTTTCTCTCTTTGCCCTTTTCCTGCAGTTTGCATAGCTGAAAACCAGGCCTGGCCATGGCTGGCCAATCCTTCATGAACCCTTGCCATGGCATAGTTGTTGGTGCTATCCACGCTATCTAAGATGCTAAATAATTCCTTTGATTCCATTATCCGCAATAAGGTAAAAAAGAAGTAGTATTTTTGATATAAGTTGCAAGCTAAGTATTTAGCTGCCCCGGGATGGCAAAATCCATCTCATTCATTCATAAAAAAATAAAGTTTGAACAATTTGACCGCATTACAGAGCCGAAAGAAAAATATTCACACAAAGCTTACACGTAACAGCAAAATCTTTAAAGAAATTATAAATGCCATCCAGGAAAAAAAAGGGGGAAATATCATTAGCCTCGATCTGAGAAAAATTCCTGAAGCTGTTTCCGATTTTTTTATCATTTGCGAAGCCACTAACAACACCCAACTGAGAGCAATTGCCGACTTTGTTGAATTTCATGTAAAAGAAACTTGTGGAGAACTTGCATATAAACATGAAGGCAGGCAGGCACAACAGTGGATTTTGATAGATTATGTTAATGTGGTAGTACATATAATGCTACCAGAACCCCGCAAGTTTTATCAACTGGAAGAAATGTGGAGCGATGCTCCGGCAATGGAACATAACAATTAATTATTTTATAAAAAACCTACCCTGCAAATAGCAATGGCAAACAAAGACATGAATCAGCAAAATAATAACAGGAATGTCCCGGATAACCAGCCTCCTAACGGAGATGACCCATTAAAGAAAAAACCAAGATTTAATATTTACTGGTTCTATGGTTTTATTGCTTTATCTATCCTTGCGTATAATGTTTTGCGGGGCGTAAACAGCACAGGTGTGGAAACCGACCAGCAGAAGTTTTACGTGATGAACGGTCAGGGCGATGTGGAAAAAATTAAAACCATCCGCAATAAAAAAATTGTAAGGGTATGGATAAACCCGGACAGCCTGAAAGCTAAAGCGGCGCTTTACCGTAAGCTGCTTAATGAACCCCAGGATGATAAAAAATATGATAATTCCCTTAAAGTAAATCCTCCCCAGCTTTACTTTAGTATTGTGGATGATAAAACATTCGCCACCCAATACGACAAATTTATTGAACAGAACCCTGGGATATATAAAGCACCTGACTCGCCAGATGATGAGGGTGAATGGTTTGGCCAACTGATAAGCACGCTTCTGCCCATTTTATTAATTGGATTTTTGTTCATTATGATGATGCGCAAAGTTGGAGGGCCCGGTGGCAGCGGAGGTCCCGGTGGCATTTTTAATATTGGTAAATCAAAAGCCACTTTATTTGATAAAGGCACACGTGTAAATATTAATTTTCATGATGTTGCCGGCCTCGATGAAGCTAAAGTGGAAGTGATGGAGATTGTTGACTTCCTGAAAAATCCAAAAAAATATACAAACCTTGGAGGAAAAATTCCGAAGGGCGCTTTGCTTGTTGGCCCTCCGGGTACTGGTAAAACTTTATTGGCTAAAGCAGTTGCTGGTGAAGCACAAGTTCCTTTCTTCAGCCTTAGCGGTAGTGATTTTGTGGAAATGTTTGTAGGCGTAGGCGCAAGTCGTGTAAGAGATTTATTTAAACAGGCAAGAGAAAAAGCACCATGTATAATTTTTATAGATGAGATAGATGCCATAGGCCGTGCCCGTGGTAAAAATGTAATGATGAGCAACGATGAAAGGGAAAATACCCTTAACCAATTGCTGGTAGAAATGGATGGTTTCGGAACTGACCTTGGTATTATTATCCTGGCTGCAACTAACAGGCCCGATGTTCTTGACAGTGCTTTACTACGGCCAGGCCGCTTTGACAGGCAGATAACTATTGATCGTCCTGACCTTGTAGGAAGGGAAGCCATTTTTAAAGTTCACCTTGTTCCCATTAAAATTTCACAGAAACTGGATATACATAAACTGGCTGAACAAACACCGGGTTTTGCTGGTGCTGATATTGCCAATGTTTGTAATGAAGCCGCATTGATTGCTGCAAGAAAAAATAAAGAGGCAGTGGATATGAGCGATTTCCAGGATGCCATTGACAGGGTAATAGGCGGGCTGGAAAAGAAAAATAAAATTATTTCTCCTGATGAAAAGGAAATCATTGCCTATCATGAAGCAGGACATGCTATATGTGGCTGGTTCCTTGAACATGCCTATCCTTTATTGAAAGTAACGATTGTGCCACGTGGTACTGCAGCGCTCGGATATGCACAGTACACACCTAAAGAACAATACCTGTATAACACTGATCAACTCATTGACCAGATATGCATGACACTTGGAGGCCGGGCCAGTGAAGATATTTTCTTTGGTAAAATAAGTACAGGTGCCAGCAATGACCTGCAGCAGATCACCAAGATCGCTTACAGTATGGTAACCGTGTATGGTATGAATGAGAAAGTGGGTAACATTAGTTTTTACGATCCTACGCAGGAGAATACTTTCACCAAACCTTACAGCGAAGAAACCGGCAAAATGATAGATGAAGAAGTGAGAAAATTGATTGATTCGGCATACGAAAAAACCAAGGCGCTTCTTATAGAAAAACGTTCTGAAGTAGAAAAGCTGGCAAAAGAATTATTAGTGAAAGAAGTATTGTTTAAAAGTGATGTTGAGGCGTTAATAGGAAAAAGACCCTATGAAGAAAAGAAGATCCTGGATATTGATCCGGAAGATGCAGTTATTGAACCCCCAACCGGTGAGATACCTGAAGAGTTGAAAAACCCTCCGGTAATTTAATTAAGCATCATGGCTACATCAGCAGCTAAAGAAAATATTCTAAAAAAAATAAGGCAGGCACTGAGTAATCCGGTGCCTTTGCCTTTTCCAAACAGTGAAGGTTCGCAATCTGTGTTTACGCCTGCTGCAGAGGATAATGCCATTGTTTTTGCAGAGGAATTTACAAAGCTGCAGGGAAAGTTTGCATTTTGCCAGGATGAAAAAGATTTGCTCCTGCAACTGCATCTATTATTTACTACAAAAGCATGGACAAAATTTTATGCAGAAGACAAGGAAATGCTTTCTTTGCTGAAGCAAATGCAAATAGAACCCTGGACAGATCTTGAAAGCTGCGATGTATCGCTTACAGGTTGTGAGTATCTTGTGGCCCGCACCGGATCTATAGTTTTAAGCAGTGCACAGCAAAACGGACGTACCACAAGTGTATATGCACCAATACATATTTGCATAGCCCGTAATAGCCAGTTGGTATATGATGTAAAAGATGCTTTGCAATCAGTAAAAGAAAAATATGCTGGTAAATTACCTTCCTTTATAACCTTTGCAAGTGGACCAAGCCGCACCGCAGATATTGAGAAAACATTAGTAACAGGTGTGCATGGACCCAAAGAAGTATTTTGTTTTTTAATTGACTAAACAATTAAACATGAACCAACAGTTGTTTGTATATGGATCACTAAGAAGCGGGTTTCGTAATCCTGCATATGAATACCTTACACGATACTTTCAATTATTGGGAGAAGCTGTAGTACAGGGAAAGTTTTATGACAAGGGTCAATATCCTGTTGCAGCGCCAACAGATGACCCAGATAGTTTTATTCAGGGTGAGCTATACATGATAATAAAAGAAGAAGAGTTTAACTGGGCAATTGAACAGTTGGATGATTATGAAGGCCTGAATGTTGAAGCAGGAGAAAAACCCATGTACAAAAGAGAAATGGTGGATGTGTTTCAGCATGGCCAACCTTCAAAAGCATGGATTTACTGGTTCAATGGCGATGTAAGTGGTATGAAGGAAATTTCTTCCGGAGACGTTTTGAAATATCTTCGACAAATAAATAAACCATAAAAAAGAACAATTTAATTTTTCTAATTTTACTTATATGAATTCAGTATTAGAAATATTAAAAGCTCATAAACAGGAATTATTTAGCGAATATCCCATTAAAAGCCTGGCGCTATTTGGCAGTTTCAGCCGGGGGGATTTTAATGAAACCAGTGATGTGGACATAATGGTTGAAATGTCTGAGCCAAAAGCTTTTGCCTTTATTGATCTTTCGTATGCCCTGGAAAATATACTTCAACGAAAAGTTGACCTTGTATCAAAAAACGGGATTAAGGAAAAATACTATAACTACCTGGAAAAAGATATTCAATATGTCTGATAGAAATGAAAAGCTACTTATTGAAGATATCGTTCAGTCAATCAAACAAATTCTGATATATACGGATAAGCTGAATTTTGAAACATTCCTAAATTCGCAAATTACTGTTGATGCGTTTATCAGGAACTTTGAAATAATGGGTGAAGCAAGTTCACGGCTGCCACAATCCTTTAAAAATATTCACTCTCAAATACCATTCAGGAAAATTAAATATTTCAGAAACAAGATCATCCACTTCTATTTTGGAATAGATTACAATTTAGTTTGGGATACTGTACAAACAGAACTCA
>JBDSYV010000234.1:0-5114 GCA_040110925.1 Ferruginibacter sp.
TTACTTATCCAGGCTTAAATATCATTAATAAGCTTACCATTAAAGGCATGCAAAACCTGGATAACCTACCTCGCCAAAATGTACTTTTTGTAAGCAATCACCAAACTTATTTCGCCGATGTAATTACTTTCATTCATATTTTTTGTGCCGCTAAATGGGGTAAAAGAAACCGGCTTGGATTACCTTTTTATTTGCTATGGCCATTTACTCATGTAAAATACGTAGCCGCAGAAGAAACAATGAAAAGCAACTGGCTTACAAAATTATTCAGTATGGCCGGGGCGCTAACTGTAAAGCGAACCTGGCGAAGCGAGGGTAACGAAGTAAGGCGTGGTCTTGATGCTTCCGATACGAGAAAAATAACCAATGCACTGGACCATAACTGGGTAATCACTTTTCCACAAGGAACCACCAAACCCTTTGCCCCCGGACGAAAAGGTACTGCATTTATAATTAAACAAAACCGGCCAATTGTAATACCAGTTATAATAAATGGCTACTGGAGGGCATTCAATAAAAAGGGATTGAAATTTAAAAAGAAAGGTTCATTATTAACTGTAACATTTAAAGAACCACTACAGATTGATTATGAAGAAAGCATAGAGCAGATTCTTGAAAAAATAATGGATTCTATTGAACAGAGTAAAAAGTATATGCTTAGAGGCAAACATCATTTAATGTCTAAGCTAGATAAGTGATGAAGTGTTGTGGGCATGATGTCAAAAACTTATTTACACAAACAGTGCTTTCAATTCTTCAGCGTCCTGCGGTTTCATTTTTCCTCCTAAAATTAACCTCAGCTGCCGCCTTCTTAGAGCACCTTCAAACAATTTTAATTCATCTTCAGATCCTGGAATAAGTCTATTTACCGGGCTGGGTTTTCCTGCGGCATCAAGCGCTACAAAAGTGTAATATGCTTCGTTGCTTTTATATTTTAATTGTTTTATAGCATCTTCACCCCATACCCTCATGTGTACTTCCATGCTGCTGTTGAATGAACGGGTAACCTTTGCTTCTATATGTACTACATTGCCAAGCCTTATTGGAGATTCAAAAGAAATATTATCTACTGATGCAGTCACCACTGGCGCTCCGCAATGCTTCATTGCTGCAAGAGCGGAAGCAATATCCATCCAGTACATAAGGCGACCCCCCATAAGGTTACCAAAAGTATTGGTATCGTTGGGCAATACCAGCTCCGTCATTACTACCAATGATTCACTTGCTTTCTTTTCCATGACTAAATGTTTTTGCAAATATAGTATGATGCATTTTCAATGGTTTTAAAGGATGATGGACTGAGATGAATCATAAGGGATTATTTGGTAGTTCATCTTTGATTACTGAATTTCGAACTCTCAAACCGGTTATATGATATCTTTTGACAATACCGAATATGCTTTTGCCTACAAATCCACAGCAGAATTAAAAAAAGCAAAATTTCTTTTTTCATTAATGGGCAGTTCTCTTTTGGTTAAAATAGGATTGGCCATTACACCT
Organism: Ferruginibacter sp.; assembly: GCA_040110925.1. Lineage (GTDB taxonomy): Bacteria > Bacteroidota > Bacteroidia > Chitinophagales > Chitinophagaceae > Ferruginibacter. Next base: position 1,501 of record JBDSYV010000234.1, read on the forward strand.
TATGCCATAAAATGGAAACTACCATTTACAAAAACGCTTATCCGCAAAACCATTTTTAAGCAATTTGTGGGTGGAGAAACCCTTGCAGAAACTGCAGCTGTGGCGGAGAGATTAGCGAAATACGATGTGCAGGTCATACTAGATTATGGCGTGGAAGGCGGCGACGATGGAGAAGCAGGATTTGAACATGCAGGAGAAGAATTTATTAAGGTGATAAAATATGCAGCTACCCAACCAAATATTCCTTTTATGAGCATTAAAGTAACGGGGATAGCCCGGTTTGCTTTACTGGAGAAACTGGATGAGACAATGCATAAAATGGAAGGCACTCTGATGAAAAAATATTATGCAGCCATTGAAATTCTATCAGCAGAAGAAAAAAATGAATGGCAGGCGGTGGTAACTAGATTTATAAAAATTTGTGATACGGCAAATGCTGCAGGTATAGGCGTGCTGGTAGATGCAGAAGATAGCTGGATTCAGGACCCGGTAGATGCGATTACCATTTTAATGATGGATACTTATAATAAATCAAAAGCCGTAGTATTTAATACACTTCAGTTATACCGGCACGACAGGCTGAAGTTTTTAGAAGAAAGTAATAATGCTGCCCAAGAAAGAAATTTTGTGCTTGGTACAAAGCTGGTAAGAGGAGCCTACATGGAAAAAGAAAGATTAAGAGCGAAGGAAAAAGGTTACCCCTCACCTATTCAACCTGATAAAAAATCCTGCGACGAGGATTATAATGCTGCCGTAAAATATTGTATTGATCATATTGACCGTATTCATCTGATTGTAGCATCACATAATGATATCAGTAATTTATATACCACACAATTACTGGATGAAAAAGAATTACCGCATAACCATCCTCATGTGCATTTTTCACAATTGTATGGCATGAGTGATAACATCACTTTTAACCTTGCCAAACATGGATGTAGTGTTAGTAAATACCTTCCATTTGGGCCAATTGAAGATGTGGTACCTTACCTGATGCGACGGGCGGAAGAAAACAGTTCAGTAGCAGGGCAAACAGGTCGTGAACTTTTGTTGGTTAACAAAGAAATAAAGCGAAGGGAGTGGAAGGTTTAAGGGGTTAGTGGGTTTAGTGGTTTGATAATTTGTAAGTTAGTTTTTACTGCAATTGCATAATCTTATTCTCTACTAATGCAAATACCGCATCGCCAGAAACGGGTTTTACCGGGAAGGTGCCGGTAAATCTTCCAAATGCAGGAAGCACAGCATATTTTTTGCCGAAATAAAAACAAGGAAATCTTAATGATTGCCTGCCCAATCCATGCAACGATATGCCGGGATGTATGTGGCCACTGATACAATAACTATTATCCTCCAGATGGTTGCAATTATTAATATCATGTGTAAAAAGAAGGTTTTTTAATTTTAATACATTTTCATGTAATTCTATTCCTGCACCCAGGTACCATTCCTTTTTTAAAATATCATGATTACCCAATACCAAATGAATATTTACCCCGGGTAAATCATTTCTCCATCGCAGGAACATTTCATGCTCTTTATTTTCCCGGCTATGAAACAGATCACCAACAATGATTAATTGCTTTGCATTATAAATCTGGATTTCAGAAAGTAACCGCTGCATATCTTCCTTAAACACAGATTGTGGCACCCCAATTCCAGCTTTGCGAAAATGACCCGATTTGCCAAGATGCAGATCTGACAATACGAGCGTTTCTTTATCTTCCCAAAAAATGGTTCTGTTAGCAGTAAGCAGCAAACGATTGCCATTGAGATTGTAAGGCAAAAAATTTTTCATGGAAGGCAAAGTTAATTACTCTTACCACTTCCTTTTGATAATAGGTTTTGTTTTGTGTGCTAGCTGAAGTAATTTGGACAAAACTTAACTATTATGACTACAGATTTCAACCAACATGATACATTAATATCACATGATTTTGAAAGACCTGTTTTACCTTCGGGACTTAATGTATTAACCATACTTACCTTTATTGGCAGTGCTTTACAACTGATTGGAGGTTTATTCAATTTTTATAATTCCCAAAAAATATTTGAACAAAAAGATAAAATGATTGCCCAGATGAATTCTGGCGAAATGCCTGCATTTGCAAAATCATTGATGGGCGACCCTGCACATTTTGAAGAGCTGGCAACTAAAAGTTTTGAAAACAGGTTGCCCATTTTGATCATTACATTGGTGGCTGCTGCTTTGTGCATTGTAGGCGCACTACAAATGCGCCAATTAAAAAAGCAAGGTTATTTACTTTATGTAATTGGGGAACTATTGCCTTTCCTATCAATGGTACTATTCATAGGATTATTCAGTATGTCCGGTGTTGGATTTATGGTTGGTGCAGGAATAACATTAATATTTATTGTGCTATACACTACTTACCGAAAAAACCTGGTTTACTGATTATTCTTTTCGTAACATCTTATAAATCTTTATAGCACTCATTAATACTATGATAAAGGCTATCAGGCCTACAATTCCCCATACAATACTGATGCTTTGTTTTACTACAACAATCATAACAATGGCCACCAGTAAAATGGTGGCTATTTCATTCCAGAAACGCAGTTGTTGTGAGCTATACTTGTAAATGCCTTTTTGCTGGTCGACATAAATTTTTTGAAGTGTAAAATGATACAGGTAAAGCACCAAAACAAAACCCAGCTTTATCCATAACCATTCAGGCAAATTAGTACGGAACATTATCCAGGCAACCCAGCTTCCAAAAATAAGCGTTAGAATAGCAGATGGCCAGGTAATCCCAAGCCAAAGCCTTTTGCTCATGATGGTAAATTGCTTTTGCAAAATTGAGCGGTCAGGTTCTGGTTTTTCATTTGCTTCGGTAGCATAAATAAATAACCTCGGAATATAAAACATGCCCGCAAACCATGTTACGATAAAAATAATATGGATGGCTTTGATATAGAAATACATGTAAGTGAATAGGTGAATGAGTGAATATGTGAATGCCTTTTATTTTATCAACTTTTATTTATTAGCAAGGTAAGAAGCTTGAAGCTGTGTAGAAGGTGTACGCCTAAAATCTCCATATCTTCCATTGTACAATAATGTAAGTCATAGATAACTTCCAAAGCTGTGTCAACTTCAACTACTGAACTTCTTGAAATTTCAAAAAATCTTTTTCTTTCTGAAATTGATTTTCTACTAGAGCCTTCAGCCAAATTTAAATGAACAGACAATGCAGCCCTTCCTACCTGGCTGATTAAATTAAATTTTTCCTCATTAGGAAGAAGTTTGGTTAATTGATAAGCAGCCTTTACAAATTCTCGGGTGGCTTTATACACTTCGAGTTTTTGATGATTTAGTTGTAAGAACATAAAAAAAGGTTTTAGAGAAAAAAGGTAATCAAAAAAAATTGTACCCCCATATTTTCTTCTCTTTACATTCATTCACCTATTCACTTATTCACCCATTCACCCATTCACCTCTTCACTAATTCCTTCAGCGCCTCCACCCACTGCGGGTCCTCATTCAGACAGGGAATCATATGGTAACTTTCTCCTCCTGCGTTCATAAAAATTTCTTTTCCCCTTTCTTCTATTTCTTCCAGCGTTTCTAAACAGTCACTAATGAATGCAGG
>JBDSYV010000235.1:0-23264 GCA_040110925.1 Ferruginibacter sp.
GTATCTAACCCGGCAAACCTTTTATCCGTGGATTTATTTTGTGCAAGAGAGGCCAGGGAGACCAGGCAAAACATTAGGGCAGTTATCAACTTCATAAAAAATAATCCTCTACATTACAGCTTCTTAATTTTCAAATAATTTGATATGAAGTTTATAACTGCTCTTTTGTTTTGCCTGGTTTCAATGGCTGCGCTTGCACAAAATAAATCTACCGATAAAAGGTTTGCCGGGTTAGATACGGCCTTTGCCCGCATCATGAAAGATTGGAAGGCCGCGGGGTTTGCAGTGGCCGTAGTGGAAAAAAACAAAGTTGTTTATGCCAAAGGTTTTGGATATAAGGATTGGCAGGCAAAAGAGCCAGTCACTACCAATACACAGTTTGCCATTGGTTCCTGCACCAAAGCATTTACTGCCTCACTCATCGGTTTACTTGTAAAGGAGGGTAAAGCAGACGCTGATAAACCTGTACGTAATTATTTACCTGACCTTCATTTCTACAACGATGAAATGAACAATAACATAACACTGCGGGATATGATGAGTCATCGCACAGGGGTGAACCGATATGATTATTCCTGGTATTTTTTCCCCTCAAGGTCACGGGATACTTTAATGCGGCGTATGCAGTACATGGAACCTTCAGAGCCACTCAGGCGCAAGTGGCAATACAATAATTTTATGTACATGCTGCAAGGATTGGTTGTAGAAAAAATTACTGGTAAAAGTTGGGAAGACAATATAAAAGAGAAGTTGTTTGAACCCCTGGGCATGAACAACTCCAATGCATCACTTACGGATTGGATGCAGGCCAAAGACCTGGCGGTGGGTTATAATTTAAAACACGACAGCGTTATTAATAAAACAGATTATTTTGACATCAGTGGTATGGCACCTGCAGGCAGTATTAACAGTAGTGTAATGGATATGGCCAAATGGGTAACGCTTTGGATCAATGGCGGCAAGTACCTGGGCAAAGAAATATTACCTGCGCCGTACATCACTGAGGCTATAAGTTCACAGATGGTTATATCGGCTTCGCTTCCCTCAAAAGAAAGACCGGATATGTTTCTTTCCAATTATGGCTTTGGCTGGATGCTTATGAGTTACCGGGGACATTACCGGGTAGAACACGGGGGTAATATTGATGGCTTTAGTGCCAGTACAGCTTTCTTCCCGGCTGATAGTATTGGGATTATAGTATTGTGCAATCAAAACGGTTCCCAAGTGCCTCCCATGGTAAGAAATCTTCTAAGCGACAGGATGCTTGGCCTCGCCTATAGGGATTGGCAAAGCCAGACTTTTAGTGCAGACACATCAGCAAAAAATAAAGCAGCAGCAGCGGCAAAAACGGCTGTCTCTAATCGAAAAAGAGGCACAGCTACTTCTCATCCCTTAACAGATTACACTGGCTTATTTACTTCAGCTGGCAAAGAAAGTTTTACGGTTGCTTTGCAAAATGATTCCTTATTTATGCATGTGCCTAATCAAAAACTTTATCTCCGGCATTACCATTATGATGTATTTAATCTTTGGGATAAAGATGACCTGGCAGATAATGATACATCTAATACCGGCGGTATAAAAATTAGTTTCCAGATGGATGAGGCTGGTAATATCTCTTCTGCATCTATGCCGCTTGAAGGCCCGGCAAAACCAATAATGTTTATAAAAGGCGCAATCGAAAAAGCATTATCGAAAGATAGCCTGGAGAAATATGTAGGCGACTATTCCCTTAGTGGTACCGCAATTAAAGTATATGTAAAGGGAGAAAATACGTTGTACGTATTTGTGCCAGGACAACCAGAATATGAATTGGCTGCTACAGAGAATGACAAATTTGTTCTTAAAAAACTATCGGGCTACAGTGTACAGTTTATGAGTAATGAAAAAGGAGAAATTACAGAATTAATGTTCATCCAACCCAATGGCAATTTTAAAGCCAGCAAAGTAATAAAGCTGTAAATGAGAAAAATTAAAAAATAAAAAAGGACCATTTTTTAAGTATTAAAACTGGATATTTTGCTATTTAATGTCAGGCATTCTGGTTATATCTTCAATATGAATGAGAGTTAATTTCCAACTTTCGTCCGATTGCTTTGTCCATACTAAACTATAATTACCTTTTTCTTTTAGAACAGGCCCTCCTGGGGGAGTCAGGTCTAGAGAATACGTTCCTCCGTCGTATGCTAAAAGTCGGTCATTGTTTTTAATGGCGGAAGATGTTTCAATATTACTCAGAACCTTTACGCCACCACTAACCCAATTGTCAGCAATTGCTTTAAGTCCATTATGTATTAAAGAGTCGTTCATAACAATAGCATTGTCTGCGATAGTGTTCATGATTGCTGCAGAATCTTTACTATTCCAGCCAGCAAGAAAATTCGCTGTTAAAGAATCAACATTTACTGGTGGAATTGTTTCTGTGACTTTTTCTGTTGTTGGATTGCAACTGAAAATCGTTAATAAAATTAGAAGAAATGTCAGGAGTCTCATAATTTAAAGATTTAGTTTTAGGCTAATGATGTTAAGGTTTATCATCGCTGCCAATGTTTGAGTCTTGGCGAAGTACGGGAATAGATGCTTGTCAAGCCTCGAACAAATCTTAATTAAAAAATCATTTTATGAAGATAACAACAAAAAGCTAAATAGAATATGTACAGCCCCGAATGGGTGCACAACAGAATTTAAAATGCTATTGATAACTTCCGTAAATATTTTGCCAAACCTTTTGATAAAGCCATTGCATCTTTTCATCGTTATTGATTTTTATTTGTAAAAACAAAGTTGTCAAAGGATTTTGGCTCTTATCCCGTAATAGTTATTACCCATTTAGTTGTCTTTGGTTTCTTTTGATATCGTGGAAAGTAATGCCAGTTTTAATGCGGTAAAATCTACAACGTAAAGAAATAGGAACAGTATGAGGTTGTGTAATTATTTAAATAGCACTACGCATTATTCGAGGCAATGGTGAAACAATTTAGAGTCTGCTATTGTCTATACCAAATATTTAATATAAATTTATATGTCTTTTACCGCCATTATCCTTCCAATTGCCTTATCCCTATACTATCAGCAATAAATTATTTTTAATTCATAAAACTATCTGATCATGAAGTCTATTTTAAATCTATCTGTTTGCATGTTCTTTTCATTTAATATTGTTGCACAAAATGTTGGTATTGGCACCACTACGCCCGCTGCTAAATTGGATGTAAAATCGTCCACTTCTTATGTTGGGCAATTCAACGGCATAGCTCCCATGTACCTGGGAATTTATGAAAATGATATTTACCGTGGTTACTGGGGTTCATATTCTGGTAATCCGGAAGATGTTGATTTTGGCACCGGTAGCGGCACGACAGGTAAATTACATCTAACCATACAAGCTTCGCCCAGGTTAACAATTGACAATATCGGAAACGTTGGTATAGGAACCACGGCCCCTAATTACAAGCTTCACGTTACTGGCGGAGATTTATTCTTACAATCCAGTAGTGGTTCTTTAAGATTTGGATACGATGGTGGTAATCAATGGAGGTTTCCTACAACAGGAGGCGGTGCCGATTTTCGCATTGAAAATACTACAGATGGAATAACCTTTACACAGCGGCATTACTTTGCCCAAAATGGCAATGTTGGAATAGGAACCGGCATTGGTGCACCAAGCGCCCGCTTACACGTAAGCACCACCGCATCGGAAACTATCAGGATGCAAGGCGCTAATCCCTATTTGTCTTTTTACGATAACACTGATGGGTATAAAGGATATTTATGGTATAATGGAAATGATATTGTTCTTGGGAGTTCCACCGCCAATGTACGGTTTGCTTCAAACGGATACAAGATGACTGTTAATCAGGATGGCAGGGTAAGTATTGGATCAGCTAACACCCTGGCAACAGGCTACTTGCTAAATGTGGCTGGCAAAATAATTTGTGAGGAAGCCAAAGTACAGCTTAGTGGTTCATGGCCTGATTATGTTTTTGCCCCTGAGTACAAATTGAGGCCGCTGGGTGAACTTGAAGAATTGATCAAATCTCAGCAGCACCTGCCAAATATGCCTCCAGCCTCACAGGTAAAAAAAGAAGGCATTGAACTGGGAGATATGAACAAACGGCTGCTTGAAAAAGTAGAGGAACTTACGCTATACATAATTGACCTGAATAAAAAGTATGAGATATTGAACGAATCTAATAAGCAATTAGCTACGCAGGTTAACCAGTTACAAACAATTAAGAAATAAAAAAGATTTCTTTTTTAACTAATCTAAATGTAACTGTTTATGAAAAAAATAATACTGATCTTCATTTTGTACATTGCCGCATTTGGCTCATATGGCCAGGTTCCCGATGCACTTAAACAACGTATAGCAGGAAAAACGAAACTTACCGATATCATGCGTGAGGTAGAAATTTTTTATGCAAATGATAAAGACGCCACCCAACTTAAAAAGAACAATGAAGAAGGTGAATTTGAAAACGACTACCTGCGCTGGAAAAGATGGGAATATTACAACAGTAGCCGCCTGGATGAAAATGGCAATATTATACCCAATGTAAATAGAAAAATTTATGATGGCTGGAAAGATTATGTAAATACATCCCCATTACACATTAACGCACCGCAAAGTTCATATTCTTCCTGGAATGTTTTTGGGCCAACTACTGTAACACGCTACGGTAATGGTTACAACAGCGGCTATGGCAGGGTAAATTGCATTGCCTTTCACCCAACATTGGCCAATTATTTATTAGTAGGTACGCCACAGGGCGGCATTTGGAAAACTACGAACAACGGAACATCCTGGTTCTCATTGACTGATAATTTACCTTCAAGCTCTATCGGCGGTTTGGTGTGGGACCGTACAAATTCTAATGTCATCTACGCATTAACGGGAGATGGTGATGCCAGCGGTGGCGGCTTTGTATCCGGTTACGGTTATAATGTACCATCCCTGGGTGTATTTAAAACAACTGATGGTGGTATTACATGGTTTTTAACCGGTAATTTTCCAGGTGTAGTTGGAAATTTTTACGGATATAAGCTAATGCAACATCCTTCAAGTGCCAATACCCTTTTTGCGGCAACCACAGATGGTATTTATAAAACAACAAATGGTGGCACAACCTGGACACAGGTACAAGTTGGCAATTTCACAGATATCGAATTTAAACCCGGTAATCCTACAATCATGTATGCGGCTCAAAGAAGCAGTTCCTCGCCTTTCTGGCGCAGTACAAATTCCGGAGATACCTGGGCAACAGCAAGTACAGGTTTGACCACATCGTCATCCCGGATAGCCATTGGTGTAAGTGCCAATCAGCCAGATTATATATATGTACTTGCCGGTGGCGCCACCGGTTTCGGAAGTTTCAGGGGGCTATTCCGAAGTACCAGCACAGGCACTCCCAGTTTCTCAGTGCGTTCCACCACACCTAATATTTTGGGATATCCCAATAACGGATCAGATGAAAAAGACCAGGCAGGGTATGATTTAGGTATTGAAGTAGATCCTGCAAATGCAAGTACGGTGATAACTGCTGGTATAAATATATGGCGCAGTACGGATGGCGGAAGCACATATGGTGGAACAAGCAGAACGCAATGGTATGATAATCCGGCCGGTATTGATTATGTACATGCTGATGTTCATAACGTAACCTACAACCCACTAAACAATTATTTATATAGCGTTTCTGATGGTGGTGTAGGCTATAGTACAGACAATGGTGCCAACTGGACATTTATTTCTGGCATCCTTCAAATACTGGCAACCTACCATGCAGACTACTATGAAGCTGATGCAAACATAATCGGTTGCGGCGCCCAGGATAATGGAACAAATATCAGGTACACGGCAAGCAACACTTACCGGCACATATACGGCGCAGATGGTTTTGATTGTGTAATTAAATCCAACGATCCTAACACGATAGTATATGTCGCTAATGATCAAATTCATAAGACAACAAGCGGCGGCACATCTGAAACAGACGTTTCGCCGGCGGGGCTTGGAAATTTTGCACAAATTGCAAGGGATTACAACACAAATACCAGAATTTTTGCCGGCGATGGTAGTAATATTTACCGGTCAACTGATTTTGGCAGCACCTGGACAACTTTTTCGTTAGGATTTGGCAGCAGGGTGTTAACTACCTGCCCAAGTAACAGCAACAGACTTTATTGTAGCAATGGCAGTACATTGCTGAGGAGCGACGATGCCACAACCACTTGTACTTTTACCACAAAAAGCGGTACAACTGGTTACCCAACAGGCGTAAATCTTACAGGTGTGGAAGTTTGGCCATCTAATTCATTAGTTATTTATGCCAGTTTTGGCGGATATGTAGCCGGCAGAAAAGTTTATTCATCAACAAGTGGTGGCGATAGCTGGACAAATATTTCAGGGAGTTTGCCAAATGTGGCATGCCATTCAATAGCTGTTGATGCCAGTAACACCGTGTATGTAGGAACGGATGTTGGTGTATTTGTAAAATCATCTGCCATGACCGACTGGCAACCTTTTTACAACTATCTGCCACGTACGCCGGTTAGCGAATTGATGATAAACAATACCTCAGGCCGTATTTATGCCTGCACATTCGGCAGAGGAAATTTTTATACTGACTTGTATTCTACCTGCCCGGTAAGTTTGAACATTGTGGGTAATTATTCAGGGGCTTCATTTTACGAAGCTTCTTCCACTGTTACTTCCACTGCAACAGCCTCCCAGGGAAGCGGAAATAACATGGCGTTAAAGTCAGGAGGATATGTTAGGATGGATCCGGGATTTGAAATAAAAAACGGCAGTGAATACGTTGCCTATATTGCGCCATGTAACACAGGTGGCATTCCGCTTAAAGTGCAAACGATTGATGAAACGTTACCAACACAAACGATGTATGTACCGGCTAAAAATGGGGTACGCTTTGCAGATGGTATAATTCAGAGAATATTACCCGAAAAAAATGGCGCCGAACTAGAAATAATTTCAGATGGAACTTATTCAGCACGAATTGTGAATCAGAATGGAACGCTGGTAAAAAAGATTTTTACCGATCAGCAAAAACAAAAAGGCGAAGGAACCATCAATTTTTCAACAAATGGAATGTCTGCAGGATTATACTACCTGCAATTGTTTAAAGAAAATGAATTGGTTCATTTTCATGAAATTGATATAAGATAGATAAATTAAATCATAGCAAAAAGGTTCACAAATACAAGTGAACCTTTTTTATACATTACAATTCATATTGTTAACAAATAAGAATTTTCTTCATTTCAAAATACTTAATTTTAATAATGCAGAAAATACTCGTTGTCGCACTCATGCTTTGTGGTTTATCCACAAAATCTCAGCAGGTAGGTATTAATAATGCCACGCCCGATCCTTCAGCAGTGTTAGATATTAAAAGTTCAACAAAGGGCATGTTAATACCCCGGGTAAATAAAACTGAGCGTGGAAATATTGGCAGTCCTGCGCCAGGTTTAATGGTATATCAAACTGGCCCAGACAGTACCGGATTTTATTATTTTCAAAATACCTGGCACTATATTAATTACGATAGCCTCTTGCCACCCAGCAGTATTGTATTGTCTAAAACTTATCCTAATGCAAGCTTAAAGAATAACAATTTTGAATACGGGGGACAGATAAATATACCCAACGCCACACTTACTGAATTTCTTCCTTTAGCCACAAATATATGGACACCTATTGATAGCACAGTTGCCAACTATCCGCCTAATGGTACTGTAGATCCTGTATGTATTTGGGCTGACAGTGTATTTTTTTTAACGGGCGGGTATTCATCCTCAAACATTGGAATACCATTTTATAAATACAATATAAATACAGGTAAATGGACGATGGTAAATAGTACTACTTTAATGCCTTCAAGTTCTGCGGGTGCGAGGGTAGGCAACAAATGGATATTTTGGGGTGGATATGCTGGAGGAGGTGCTCCATACGGCTCTGCGTTTCCAGCTTACATATTTGACCTAAATAGTTATTCCTTAACACAAAGTGCTGCTATTATTGACTCTGCCCGGCGCTTTTTAACTGCTACTAATATTGGTAACAGCATATATTTTTGGGGTGGATTAAATGTTCTTGGCCCAAGCTACAATTATAGCACCGGTTATAAGTATGATGCAGGAAATAACACCTGGTCTTTAATGTCCCCTAATGGTTCACCATCGCCCAGGTATCATGCTGGCGCAGTAGCTGCAGGTACTGATATAGTTATCTGGGGTGGCTATAGCACATCAAGTGGTATTTTAAAAACAGGTGCAATTTACCGTACGGCCAGCAATACCTGGACCGCTATGAGTCTTACCAATGCTCCAACTTCCGGTACTATAGAGCCAGCCATGGCATATTATAATAACCAAGTGTATATTATAAGCGCAAATGAAACAAAACGTTTTGACCCAATAGCAAATACCTGGACAACGCTGTCACCGCCACCCTTTTCTTATAATGGACAAAAATTTACTTATGATGGCAATGGTAAAATTTATGTATGGGGCGGCGCAAGGTATTTTTTTACTGGTGTGCCCACAAATAACGGTTATGTATATAATTTGGCTAATGATACTTACAGTACAATTACAACTTCTAATGCTCCCATTTCACGTGCTGGCCATACCCTCTGTTTTGGCAATAATGCATTTATCATTTGGGGCGGCAGTACTTCTACAGGTGCTAACCCCAGTACTGCAGAAAGCCTTAAAAATGGAGGAATTTTTTATTTTAATGCACAAAATGTATTTGTTACCCAACCCTTAGCGCCAATATATATGTATGAAAAAAAATAAAGCAACAAACTGACCTGGTATCGTCCTGCTCTTTCTCAAAAGTTAATGGCTATCTTCTATAAGCCATAACTTTTCTGCCATTCTGGTAAGCCGGTTTCCACTTAGGGGTATTGCTAAGAATATCAAGGGAAACATCATCTAAAATATATTCTGCAGACCTGCCTAAAAAAATACCTTCAATACTCCATTAGAGGGTTGCATTGCCGGTTGCTTCGAATTAGCAGGTTAGTGTGATGCTTTGGTAATTCTATAAGTATATTTTTCCCCAGTACAGGTAAAATTATTCTGCAGCAAATGGCTCCTGAAAGTATAAAAGCAAATAAAAATACTGGCATATATTTTAGAGTATTCTTAGCATATTTTTAAACCTATAAATTATATACCGTGGCAACAAAAACAAAAAGTACTCCTGCAAAGTCATCAAAAGTTCCAGCTAAAAGAGATGCTGCAGATGACCTGAAAAAATTATTGGAAGATGAAATAAAGGATATTTACTGGGCGGAAAAAGCTCTAACAAAAGCATTGCCTAAAATGATTAAGAATTCCACCGCGGCACCACTTAAAAAAGCAATGACTGATCATCTGGCCCAAACAAATCAACATGTAAAGCGTCTGGAAGATTGTTTTGCTGCACTCGGCAAAAAAGCACAGGCCAAAAAATGTGATGCTATGGCCGGAATCCTTGAAGAAGGTAACGGTATCCTGGAAGATACTGAACCCGGCGCTGTAAGGGATGCAGGTATAATTGCTGCTGCACAAAAGGTGGAGCATTATGAAATAGCAACCTATGGCACGCTGGCAGCGTGGGCAAAAGTACTGGATGAAAAAGCCTGCCTTAAACTTTTCCTGCAAACACTCCATGAAGAGAAAGCAGCTGATGAATTACTTACCAGCATTGCAGATACAAACCTGAATACAGATGCTATGGCATAGCGTGGATCACTTTTTTTAATTTTCATTATACTCTTAAGTTATTGAATACCAAAAAGCCTCCGGATTTTCCGAAGGCTTTTTACATAATGTTTAGTTTTATTTTATTGGCTTTATATTCCACTCAACAGATATCAGATTTGCCTTCACGGATTTGTGGTCGGCTAAATGAGAGATATTTTATCTCAACTTGCCCGCCAGGAATCCTGATTTCCCGCGGCTAACAGCTGTCCCTTCAGGACTATAAACAGGCACGCCGCCACCACATGCACTTATAAAAGCTTTGAAGCCATTTGTAGTATCTACTGCAGATGCAATAAATCCATCTTGCAATACAATCTCCACACCAGCTTTATAAAAAACTTGGGCACCAGAACTATAAGTTTGTGCTGTAGAAGTAATGTTATTACTAACCTGGTGATAATAGGATGTATTAAAATTTTGATTAGCAGTGGTAAGATTAAGTGTGGCTGCACAACTGCTGTATAGCGATGATTGCCAGATGCCTCTACCATAAGTGCCTGCCCATAAAATATTTGCAGAAGCATTTACTTCCAGTTCAGTTACTTCCACAACAGGTAGGCCATTGCTAAAAGGTATCCAGTCGCCTAAATTATTATCACGGTAAAAAATGCCAATATCAGTACCAATATATACGGGGTCAACAGCATTGTTGATATCATCGCCATAAATAACGCAGTTGATTGGTACGTTGGGCAAAGAGCCGGTTATATTTGTAAATGTAGCACCCCCATCCGAGGAGTAGTATACTTTTTTTGTACTACTATAGCCACCATAGGTGTACCAAATTTCTAAACTGTTTCCTGGATTAATAGCCAGGTCAGTTATTGCAGGGGTAGATGAATTGCCGGCCTCGTTAAGCACTTGCGTAAATGTGGTACCTCCATCATCACTGCGGTTTATAACATTTGTCGAGGAACGATGTGTTGTATTTCTTCCTGCATATATCCGGTTGGTATTGCTTATTCCAACCTTTACAAAACAAGTTGCAGGTACAACAAGGTTAGTTAAACTGTAAGTATTTCCTAAAACCCTTGTTGCCTTTATTAATTTGGAATAACCCAGATAGACAATATTATCATTTGTGGGGTGCACTGCAAGGGGTGTAAAAAAATTAGCTGTGATACTTGAGCCAAATGCTGTCTGCACTGATGTTTCTGAACAAAATGAACTGGAAGGAAAGGTGCTTCCACCATTGGTTGACTGATAATATTTTCCATCCTGTGTACCAGCATAAATAATACTGCTCGTATTGCCAAAGCCACAATCCAATCCGTCGGCACCCAGGATTTTATCGAAATTGCCTCCATTTAAAATTCTTTTATTTGTACCGTTGTCCTGCAAACTCCCCATTACAAGGCTGGAGTTAGAGGCAATAGTGGCAATTTTATAATATTGACTAATGCTTAAAGATGAGTTTAACGGGGTCCACGTAATACCATTATCCAGGCTTAAATAAACCCCGCCATCACAACACATGTATAACTGATTGTTTAAAGGATTATAAGCAAGGTCATGAATATCATCATGGTAATTGTCCACATTACTTATAAACGTGAAAGAGGTTCCTCCATTGGTTGTGCGCCATTCCCTGATACCTCCGGTAATTACATAATTTGAATTATCAGGTTTGGCTACTACTGCAAGGTCATAACCAGATTGGTCGGCAGAATCTATACCACTACCATCACGACCCAATATGTTAGGTGCATCATTTACTAACGTAATAGTTTCAGCCACGTCATCATACCGATAAAAGCCACGGAAATGATCATTGGCAATAACTTTTCCTGCCAATATAAATACCTTGTTAAAATTTGAAGGACAAACAGCCAAAGCTGTTCTTCCAAAACCGGTACTTCCTATAACGCCTCCAGTTACAGAGAAAGATTGTCCATCATTTGTACTTTTATAAAACGAAAGAGAGGTACAGGCAAATACAACAGAAGGACTCCCTGGTTTAAATTCAATATCGTAAAATTCTTCAGAGGAACTTAATTGAGTCCAGCTATTACCGGCATTAGCAGTTCGCCACAGACCATTATTGGTAGCCACTATTAGTATATTTGGATTGGTGGGATGCATTACAACTTTATATCCCACATACCCATCTGTTTCAGGAAATGTTAAACCCGTTGGATACCAGGTTTGGCCGCCATCATAGCTTTTCAGCAGGCCAATTGAGTATCTTGATAAGGATATCGTGCCACCAGGTCCGCCCTGATCCCCATCACCTGTAAGCAGGTATAGGATATTGGTGTTGGTATAATCAATAGCCATACCACAGGTATTGATATTGGGCAGGCCATTAGTGAGACAGGTATAGCTGCTGCCGGCATTGGTAGTTTTCCATAGCCCGCCGCCAGCTGTACATATAAAAAAAATATTAGCATTAGTTGGGTGAAAGGTAATTCGGTTACAACGCCCAATTCCACTTATACCGCCTTCTGAAACAGATGTGGGCCCAACCAATGACCAGGCTCCTGTGTTGGCTTCCGGCGAATTGGGTTGCAAATAATTTGTTTGTTCTAAAGCATCCTGCTTATACTGGCTGTTGTTTACAAAACTTCCATCGGGAGCCACACGGGTTTCATAATACCATTGCCATCTTTTAAATTGTTTATAGCCCGGTACTTTTCCCTTTTGCCTGTAATAATTTTCTACCTCCTGCTCTATGTCAGTAAATTTTCTTGCCGCTGTAATTTGTGCAGTTGCTGTAGAGCTGTGTATAAAAAAAGTCAACAGCAAACAGCATATTATTTTTTGCATTATGTTCATACAATACTTTTTAAAACTAAAATCAGTTGTCTTTGGTTTGCTGTTTTTCTAATGCCTTAATTCTGTTGTTTTGTTCAATGATATACAAAGTCAGTTCTTCGATTTTTTCCATCATCCTCTTTTGCATGTCTCCTAATTCTATCCCGTCCTTTTCTACTGTTGCTGCAGCGGGTATATTGGGAAGATGTTTATTGCTTTGAATGAATTGTGATAATTTTTCTATCGGCATTAATTGATGCGTTTCATCAAATACATAATCGGGCCAGGCGGATCGAAGTTTTACTTTCACCTCTTCGCAAATCATTTTTCCATCTACAGTTAATTTATAGCCTGATGCAGCAGCTACAGGAATTCCTATGCTTACCTGGCCTGCAATATTTGGAGTCAGTCTTATGTTCTGGCCTATTAATTTAATTTCACTGCCACCAGCATCGAAGCGGAAGTCGCCGCCTATATAACCCATCAACGATTTATATACGTTGCCTTCGTAAAACGCCAGGTAAGAGTTTGTACCATTAATTTTTAAAGCTTCGGCATTTGTATTAATAGTTGTTTTTGCTCCTACAGATAAATCGCCCCCGTTGTTTTGTAAATACAATGTAGATGTACCCGTAAACCCATTCCTTGCAACAATTTCATTATTATCAATTACCATATTGGTGCTGCTGCCCGGGCCAAGCATTAAGTAGCCATTGTTAGAAGAAGTAAGTCCGGCATCTTGCCCACTTTCGATATGTAGTTTTGTTTGGGGAAAACCATTACTTGTTAAGGGCAAATTGCCACCTATACCAACATTCCCATCGTTCTGAAGTACTACTCTTTCAAAACCTTGTTGTAAAAAAAGCAACCTCCCTCCCAAGGAAGCTGAGTTGGATATTTGCCAGTTTTTTGAATTACTTGTGTTATTAATCCTGACATAACCATCCTCAAGCCGCAAATTACCTTCGGCATAAATATCTCCTCTAACATCCAGTTTATAATTAGGAGCAATAGTTCCAACACCTACATTTCCATTAGGGTCTATGGCCATCCTGGTAAGACTTTGAGTTTGCAACTGCAGCTTGCCATCCGGATTATATAAAGTTTGTGTACCAATACTCATATCACCAGTTGAACTTAGCAATTTTACATAGCCTTTGGTAAGGTTACCAGATATTAAAGACACAGCTGGGTTAACGTCGTTAATTTTTACCGAACCGCTTTCTAATAATATATCTCCAAGCACATGAAACTTTGTTGTGGGGCTGGATAGCCCAATACCAACATTTGCTGAATTGCTGTTATAAATATTATTTCCACTAACTGTCCATGGAGACACGCCGCCGGATGCCTGCTGAACCCAGGCAGTTCCGTTATAGAACCAAAAACTATTTGTTGTTGTTTCATAAACCATTAAGCCGGGGGCAATGGGGCTGGCTATCGCCAATCGCTGAGCCGAGGTCATCCTGGGAATCAGCAAACCCTTTGTGGTACTGGAAATATCTAATTGAGCACCTGTGTTGGGTAGGGTAGTACCAATCCCAACACTTTGTGCATGGATTCCTTCACAGCTTATTGCAACGAGTAAAATGGTCAATAGTTTTTTCATTTCGGTTAATTTTTATTTCAACTCAAAAATGAAGCATTAAATAAAAAGGAGCAATAGCGAAATAGGGTGAAATTGTGGTAGGCAACACGCAATTAACAGTGAACATCATTCCAAGCCTTGGTAATTGGCAGTAGAAATGAATAAACTGTAATAAAGTATTTTACATTTCATGCTTAATACTTAGGTAACCAATTTTTTTTTATTTTTTTCAGTATTATTAAAAAGAAATGCATGTGGTTTGGTCTTTCTTAAAATGGAAAACTGAAAATAATAATGAGAAAAATAGTTTTCGCTTTTTATTTAAATAAGTTTATTTACCAAAGATTTTAATTCATCGATTTGCTCGGTTCGAAGCAACGTCTCTGAACAAGCCTAGTGGGCAGGCCGGGGACGTTGGGTTAATTGGGAACAGTTTTCTGCCTTCCCGAAACATTAGTGCTCCGTAGTACGCAACGTCCTCAGCCTACTCACAATCCTTTGGAGAAACGTTGCTGGGAAAAAGTATGAGATATGGTTAATTCTATGCAAAGATTATTTTAATTCAATAGTAAATAAAAAGTACACCTGCTCCGGAAGCAAATCGTTGATGTGTTGGTGAAACAAAATTGTAATATCCACCCCCACCAGGATATGCAGCCCTTTTGCTATTACCAGAACTTGCATATGTATTTGTGGTTATGTTGAATATTGTTTTGGCACCGCCTCCGCCATTACCACCAAAGGGTGCATTTCCGCCCTTTGCATTGTAAATGATTCTTATATTCTGATTAAGGTTATTTTGGTAAATAGTTTCGAACTCCGTTTCACCATCCTCACCGTCAATGGTATGAACAGCAGCAAATATACCTGCCCTGCTTACTAAACGCCCACCACGTATACTGTCTGCGTTAGTAACAAAAAGCCTGTTCGAAACATTCAATTCAATTATTAAAGTATCCGGATCAAAAGAAGTATTTTGAGCAAGTGGAACATTAATTCGGAATACCTGGCCCGGAGATACGTTAATTATTCCTTTTACATAAGCGCCGCTGCCAGCACTGCAATATTCATTTTTCACATTACTATATGGATTTCCACCGGCGCTCCAGCCTTCAATCATTATTTTAGATACCCCTGCCGGTATTGTAAATGATTGTGCAGTAGAACTTGCAGCAAATCTTTTCATATTTAGAAATTGCATACTTGACCAGGTTGGATTCTGACCCATACCCCCACTCATTAAAACTTCTCCGGAGTTGCCTTCAACATTATTCAGTTTCAAAATACCGTTAATATTTACGTTGCCGTTTACATCTAATTTTTCAGAAGGTGTAGTAGTACCAATACCTACATTTTGTGAGTAAGTAAAAATGGAAATTGGAATTGTAAGTAAAAGAACGCATCGTTTTTTCATGCCTGGTTATTTATATGATATACCAAAGATGGTAAAGTAATTATACCATGACAATAGCGAAATAGGGTGAGTTTGAGAGGGTGCTTGTTTTATTTATCTATATCTATCCTTTATAAAAATTATCCTTTAACTATAGCTTTTTAGAACTAATGTGAATAAAATAATTAGGCTTCGATAATTTATTTCACTTTTCTCAGTGGCAATTTTTTCCAATAGGTCAGCTGGCGCCAAACCCATTCAAAAGGACCATAGTAAAAATAACGCAACCAGATATTGCTCCATATTATTTGCAGAACCCAAATACACAAAACAATTATGTAAGCTTCGTATCGCTGTAATTTGCCAAACAATCCAAAACCGATACCTGTAAAAATAACAGTGCCTATAATAGATTGCGTTAGATAATTAGTGAATGCCATTTGCCCCACAGGTCGCATCAATTTAAAAAACCAATTTAAAATTCCTGATTTATATAACAGCATAAGCGTACCAAAAATCCCCAGGGTTCTCAATACCCTGCCAATGTCGTAATAACTTACACTCATGTTTTTTATGTATTCAAAACGGTTGAAGCCACTATCAATAATATGCCGCATTTGAAAATTGCTTAACAAAATGCCAAGGCCTAACCCGGCCACACACATCAAGGCATACAACCTGGAGGAAGCTTTACCAGTAAGAATACCCAACTTAAAAAATGCCATTCCTAAAAACATAAACGATATTACATCCCAGATAGACAAATAAGAATATTCTAAGAAATTACTTAAATACCTATCTGTACTGGCAGTGTACACATTTTCATAATTGCCAGTCATTCTTTTGTTGGCCTTTTCCATTCTTTTAATTTTGTTTTCAGGTTTGCTGTAATCCCTTATATTTTCCATAGCGGATAAATATCCCTTTTGTTCCACTGTAAGTTTAGTAATTGTAGTATCCATCCTTTCAACTGCTTCGCCCCTTGCAATCACTTTTTTATCTAAATATAAATCCCGGTTTTCCCTCGCCAGCATCAACAGGAAACATATGCCTGCAGCTATTAATAATTTTTTAGGTTGCCACAAACGAAATACAAACATCAGCATCCCATAACAACCATAATCAAATAAAATATCACCATGCCATAGCAGTATATAAATATTTACAAGTCCAAAAACAATTAGCCATAATTGCCTGCGGAAAAAATAATCGGCAGGTGATATACTGTCGTTTTGTTTTTCCTTTCCACTTACAAACAAAATGATGCCTGCACCAAACAGCATGCTGAACAATGCCCGCATTGTGCCATCAGGTATCAATTCAACAAAACGCCAGATGTAATAATTAATGGTACCGAATTCATTTTTAACCGATGGGTCATGTCCCATTACCGCATAGGCAAAGCCAGGAATGTTCATCAGTAATATGCCAAGGATGGCAATACCACGTAATGAATCAAGTATGTCAATTCTTTCTTTTTGTAAGACAGGGGTGGCAGTATGTAACATATTTTTAAGTTTATATGATAATAATTTTTCTTTAAATTATTTAGCGAGTTCCAACTTTATAATAAATCTTCGGAAGTATAAAATGTTATTTAAAAAAACTTGGTTTAACTATACAATTTTATCCCTGATAGCTTTTGATACGGCTTCGGTGCCGGAATGTACATGCAGTTTGGCATAAATATTACGGACATGGGTTTTTATGGTATCTGTTGCAACAAATAATTCGGCTGCAATCAGTTTATAACTTTTGCCCTCTACCAATTGTTGCAATACTTTTTTTTCCTGTGGGGTGAGGTTGTAGGTATCGTTTGTAAGTTGTGGTTGCAGGTTAGTTTTAAATAATTCAAAAACCCTTCTGGCAATTCCAGGTGTCATTGGTGAGCCGCCAGCTTGTGCATTGGCTATTGCCTCCAGGTAACCCGATGGCGATGTAGTTTTTAAAATATATCCCGATGCGCCTGCGCAGATAGCCCTGAAAATATAATCATCATCAAAAAAAACAGTTTGTATTAAAACCAGGGTATCTGCAAAATTTTCTTTAATAAGTTTAGTAGCTTCAATTCCGTTCATACCGGGCATCTCTATATCCATCAATACAATATCACAGGGATTAACTTCTAATTGAGGAATTAATTCAGAGCAGTCGGGGTAAGCCCCTGTGCAGGTATAACCATCTGCAGCTTCAAGTAAAAGCTGAAAAGTTTCCCGAAGGTGTTTATTATCCTCAAAAATGGCAACCCTTATCAATACATTTTATTTAGGTAATGTAAAGTTGGCAAAAAACTTTTATAGAAAAATAGCGAAAAAGGGTGAGTCTTTTTGTACAAGTTTGTTATAATGGAAAGGCCAGGCTTATCATTGTTCCGTTTCCTTCAGTAGTATTAATTGTTAATTCCCCGTACAACTCTTTTGCCCTTGTCTTCATATTATACAATCCATTTCCAGGTTTTATTTTATTTATATTGAATCCTGCTCCTGCATCTTTTATAGTAAGCAGCATATTCCTGCTATCATATTTAATATCCACTTCTATGAGAGGTGCCCCGGAATATTTAACGGCATTGTTTACGGCTTCTTTAAAAATAAGGTAAATGCCTTTTCGCTGCTGCATGGATAATTTTAGTAATTCCAATCCTTCCGTCTTAAACGATGTTTGCAGATTTGCAGCAGTACCAATGTCATATAAAAACCTTTCCATCCTTTGATTTAAACTTTCTCCTTCATTTTCTCCGGGCTTTATCATCCATACAATATCACTCATTTTATCCATGGTTTCTTGTGCATTGCTACTCATTTTTGTTAGCATTTCCTTTTGTAACGAGTCCTTTTCACTTTTCTCAGCAATCATCTCGCTGAGCATAAGGATGCTGCTGAGTGAACTGCCCACTTCATCGTGCAGGTCGGCTGCAATCTGGTTGCGAATTTCTAATTGCTTCATTTTATTGCGTAACCTAAAACGGTTAAGCGAAAGGAAACCAATCAAAATTAATAATGAGACGAGAAGTGCTAATGCATATTTAATTATTTTTTGTTCTTGTAAACTAGCTTTGTTTATTAACTGGTCTTTTTTTAAGATGGTTATTTCTTTTTCCTTTTTTTCCACATTATATTGCTCTTCCATTTTATTCATCTGTAACTGTAGTTCATTATTACGGACACTATCCATGCTTTGATGGTATTTATTATTGTATTCCAACGCCTTCTCAAATTGTTTGTTAGCCGCATAAAAATCAGACATGTTTTTAAACCCGGCTGCCTGCCGGTTTAAATCGCCTCTTGCTTCAAATAGCTGTATGGTTGTTTTTAATTTATTCTCTGATGAAGTGTTTTTTTCAATGCCCGATTGTAAAGCAATTAATTCACCATCAATAGAAGCAAGCGAGGAGCTATCCCGTAATTGTATTGCCAATTGTTTACTCCGGTTAAAATATTCAATTGCCTGGTGTACATCATTTTTAGCAGTATATACCTTTGCAATATTGAAATAATTAGCTTGTTCATCCTGGAGGTTTTTTAATTCCTTTGAAATATTTAAGCTGTTTGTAAAGTGATATAATGCTTTATCAAAATTGCCGTAGCCCATGTATATCTCACCCAATCCGCTTTGAGTTGTTCCTAATCCTTGCCGGTCTTTGAGAGCAGTTTTTATTTTAATAGATTTATTGGCATAAAACAAAGCCTTTTTGTACTGTTTAATTTGGGTAAAGGAATTGCTTAAACTCTGGTAACAAAAAGACATGCCTCTTTCACTTGCCAACTCCTCAAATATTTTTAACGCTTTCAGATGCTGTTCCGTTGCTTTTTGATAATTTCCGAGGCCCAGGTAAGTATTTCCCAGATTCAGCGTTTGGCCTGCAATGGATTCTTTATCTCCTGTTTTTATTAATAATGCTATGGCATTTTCAAAAAAAGGAATGGCTTTTTGATAATTGCCCGTCTTTTTATTATACAGCGCTGCAACTGTATAATAGTTTGAATTGATTTTATCCTTATCTGGTCCATTTGCTCCAGCTGAAATATCTTTAACGAGGTTAAGATAATATCTGGCGCTGTCCGGTTTTCCTGCATCATGAAAGAGGTAAACTAATATTGAATAGGAACTACTTAGTTTTTTAAAATCATTTATTTTTTTACCGATAAATATTGCGGAATGAAGATATGCTTTAGATTTTGCCGCATCTTTCCGGGAATATTCATACGCCAGACCATTATAGGCGCTAGCTGCATCTGCATCATTTTTCCCAAGGGCAATTATTTTTAGCAAACTGTCTTCTAGGCTTTGCTGGGCCTGGCAAATGAAAGGACTATATAAAAAAATAAGGCAGATGAGTAATGAGTTCCTTGGCATATTAAAATTTATAAATTTCCTTTCCATAGGAATCTTTACAACATTAAATGTAGTATAAGCCAGCGGTGATGAGAATTTTATTTGGCTATAATTAAAAACCTTGAGCTATTCCTACCGCAGATGCTTTTGTTTGCAACATGGATTTTATTAACCGGTATTTCAAATTACAAAAAAAACAACTACTTTCGGAAACGTAAAACCTTAAACTGTTTATTGCACACTTTGCGGATCATAATTACCATATTACTTGCTTTCTCCTTTTTATACGGCTGTTCCCAACCCGGAAATTCGTCCATCCTTTCTTTTAGCAAGTCTTCAAAAATTACAGAAGGATATTATTTTGCTGATAGTACCTGTGCACTTGGTTTCAGGCAGGTAAACGACCCTGGTTTCAGTAAAAATTTTCGCCGGGCTAACCTGGAAAAAATACCCTTGCAGGAAAACATTGATTGCTATTGGGTGAAGTGTAATATTGTGAATGCCGCCCAACAGAATAAGGACTGGATGTTGGAATTTGACGGATGGAAGGTGGTAGAAGTTTACAGCACGGATAGCAACAGTGCTATAAAAAAACAACTCACGGGCCACGTGGTACCGGTTGAAGACAAAGACTTTGTTCATGCCAATAGAAATTTAACCCACCTAACCCTTAAGGCCGGTGATTCTGTAATGGTGATTGCAAAGTTGGTTACAGGTGTTGATTATATGCGGCAGCCTTCAGATTTATCGGTAACCGTTCGTTCGTTTCTCAGCGAAGATAAAAATTACCACCGGCTGATGTATTTTGTTTTTTTCTTTGCAGGAATCTATGTGGTAATGTTCCTGTATAATTTGTTTATCTATTTTTCAACGGGGGATAAAAGTTATCCCTATTATCTCTTTCTTATTTTCTTTTCACTTTTCGCATTGCTTTCTAATACGGGTTATAGTGTTGAATTACTACGTGGGTTCCGAACTTTTCCAACCTGGGCAACCGATCTTGACCTGCTACTTTCCTCTTTATTCGGAATCAATATTATCTTCTTTACCCGTTCATTTTTAAAAACAAAAATTACCACCCCAGTAATTGATAAAATATTCAATTACCTCATTGCAGCGCTCGTAATGGTAATATTGCCGGCGTTCTTCGGTATGTCGATGCTGGCAACAAATATTTCCAGTCTGCTGGGAATGATTACAACAACATTGATCCTTGTCACTTCCTTTAAGGCTTACAAGAAGGGTTATCCTTCATCGGGCATTTTCCTCGCCGCCAACGGATTTTTCATGGTAAGTATTTTTATTTACCTCGCACTTACTATTCTCGAGCCTAGTCAGGGTCTGCTATCCTACTATTCAATGCCTATAGGAGCTGCAGTGCAGATTGTACTTTTCTCGTTTGCATTGGGTAATAAGATTAATGTATTGAAAAGAGAAAATGATGAAAGCCAGCAAAAATTAATATACCAGTTACAACAGTATAACGAACTGCAGGAAAAGGTAAACCAGGAACTGGAACACAAAGTGGAAGTAAGGACTAAAGAATTAAGAGATTCTCAAAAACAAATGCTGCAACAGGAGAAACTTGCTTCGTTGGGTGAGTTAACTGCCGGGATTGCACATGAAATACAAAATCCGCTCAATTTCATAAAGAATTTTACCGAGTTGTCTGGTGAACTTGTGCAGGAACTCAAAGATGAAGTGCATACAAGTAATGGGGTGATTGACCAGGAAGTATTGAATGACCTGCTATCCAATACCCAGAAAATAAACGGTCATGTGAACCGGATAGATTCCATCGTGAAAGGTATGATGGAACACACAAGGGGAGTATCAACAGACAAAGAAATTGTGGATGTAAACACAGCCTGTGATGAGTATCTCAGTTATGCTTACCATGGCTACCTAGCAAAAGAAAAGCATATGCTTACTACCATTGTGAAGCATTATGACCCGGAGGCCGGTTCCATTAAAATGAATAAGCAAGGCATGAGGCGTGCGCTGCATAATGTGCTGAACAACGCATTTTATGCTGTGGACCAAAAAAAATATGATGCGCTCACCGGTGAAAAACCAACTATTACACTCACTACCGAACGACATAACGGTAATGTACAAATTAAAGTACATGACAATGGCTGTGGTATTGGCCAGAAAACCATCAACAAAATATTTCAACCTTTTTTCACTACTAAGCCTACAGGGAAAGGGGTAGGCCTGGGCCTATCGATTAGTTATGAAATAGTGCAGGAACATAATGGGCAGCTTACAGTGGAAACAGAAGAGGGTAAGTACTCAACGTTTACAATTTCGTTGCCGGCATAATGAGCGTTTGAAAACTTTTAACCTGGGTAAAACCAAACCTTGTTCTTCCTGTTAGCATCGCTGCTGAAAAGTACAAGTACTGTCATCATTCAAAATTAATTCTTCATATGAGCCAGTTTAATCTTCCACGAATAAATTTTCATGGCAGCGGATACCTGGATACACCCACTGCCAACAATGGGTATATCCCAAACCTCCAGATCTTTGATCAAAATAATTCCCAGGCGTTTATGCCTCCCCGTGTAATGGTGCCAGCTGGCGTTACCCCACCGGCAGGTGCACCCATTCACACAGATCCATCCGGAAACAATTATATAAATCCCTTAAATATCAATGAACAGAATTTCCAGGAATGGTGTACTTACCCCATGGGCACATATCCTGCAGACAAAAGTTATGCAGACTTCTACAACAGTATAGGCAATGGCGGCATGAACCCCGGTTACTGGAATTATTTCGGTGACATAAGCATGACACTGGATAATGTAGTGGTTACCGGCATTACGGTGCCCTCAACACAGGGAACGCCGATTACCTACAACGCAGGCAACATTCATGAATTGAATAATGACATTGCCCAACTGATGGGGGCTGAATTGTCTTTTAATAAAGACTATTTTACCCCGGGTTCCCGTACCTCGGCCTACTTATGTGATGTGGATTCAGAAGGTCAGCTTTGCACCCAGATTTTTTTCGGGCAGGCAGGGCTTTACAATGTGGTAAATGGAAAAAATATAACTTACTTTAAAGGTAAGCCGGCAAAGAGTACGGTTCGGTTTATGAACCTTAAACGGGTATTGAATTATGCCAATTTGGTTCCCATGGGCGGGTCCGCCAGTTTTTTTACAACCATAGAAGGCAGCGATAATGAATTGGTGAAACTCTTGTCCCCGCTTGCAGGAGACGAGATTGACGGAATATTCATCAAGATTTTGATACATGAAGTGTACGAAGTGCGTAACCCGCGGTACATTGTGATGCCAACTGTGGAGGTAACCACTGCAGCCGGGAACAAGATTTCCATTCAAAAGAATCCTGCCAAAATATCAATCACCGGTTCCATCACACCGTGGAAAAAAACGGGAATGAAAACAG
>JBDSYV010000236.1:0-11399 GCA_040110925.1 Ferruginibacter sp.
GGCTCCAGTTGATAACCAAGTAAATGCATATCTGGCAGTAACTCCAGGAGCAATACAGCATCTGCAGCAGCAAGGTCAATGGAAACAGGAAAAAGGCTTTGTTGCGTGGTCATGGGCTTACCTTCCATCGCTGCTGCAAATTTTTCGTAGAGTACTCTTTCATGTGCATTCTGCTGGTTTACTAAAAGGTAGCCTTTGTCATTCTGCATTACAATGTATGCATTGTGCAGTTGAAGCAATTCAGCATCATCGGCAGGTTGGTCTGTATGTATTTTTTCTTCAGAGTGTAAAGTCGTCGTTGCTACTGTTGCTTTGGGTTCATAAAAATCTTTCCAGTGTTTTAGTTCACTTTTATTTTCTATAAAATGTGCCTGGTTCTTTTGGGTAAAGGTTTGAAACAAAGATGATGCAGATGCAGAAGATTTTTTTTCATTATCAAAAGGTTTGCTCACTGCATCTAAACTTTGTATAGATGCATCCAAATCAAAATCCAGGGTAGGCGTTATGCTGAATTGTGCCAGCGCATGCTTTACCGCACTCTGAACAAATGCATATACAATTTTTTCATCTTCAAATTTTATTTCCTGCTTTGTGGGATGCACATTAATATCTAATTGTGCAGGATCAAGATCAATGAACAGGGCATACATCGGGTAACTATCTTTTGGTATCATTTCATCAAAAGCATTCATCACCGCATGATTCAGGTAAGCACTTTTTATAAAGCGATTATTCACAAAAAAATACTGGTCGCCTCTTGTCCTCTTGGCAGTTTCAGGTTTGCCTACAAATCCTGTTATGTTCAGGTAGTCTGTATGCTCCTGCACGGATACCAGTTTTGCATTATAGGTATTGCCAAGTATTTGTACAATGCGTTGCTTAAGGGAGCCCTTCTCCAAATGAAAAACCTGCTGCCCGTTTGAGCTAAACGAAAAAAATATTCCAGGGAAGGCCATTGCTACACGGGTAAACTCATCAACAATATGTCTTAATTCAGATGGATTGCTTTTTAAAAAATTCCTTCGGGCAGGCACATTGAAAAAAAGATTTTTCATTGCAATGCTGCTGCCTTGTTCCATGCCAACGGGTTCTTGGGTTTTTACAAAACTGTTCTCGATCTCAATATAGGTTCCGGCGGCATCTTCATGGCGGCGGGTCTTTAATTCCACTTGGGCTACGGCGGCTATACTGGCTAGTGCCTCTCCCCTAAAACCCATTGTCTTTATGCGAAAAAGATCTTCTATCTGTTGAATCTTGGAAGTAGCATGCCGCTCAAAAGCCATACGGGCATCTGTTTCACTCATGCCTTTGCCATTGTCTATTACCTGTATCAATGCTTTGCCCGCATCATTCACAAGCAGTTTTATTTCATCCGCACCGGCATCCACGGCATTTTCCATCAATTCCTTTACCGCACTTGCAGGCCGCTGAATTACTTCTCCTGCAGCAATCTGGTTGGCAATGTTATCAGGCAATAATTGAATTATATCCAGCAAAATTTTCGGTATTTATTGCCGCAAAACTAAGCGATAAACCGGGTAAATCCTTTACATAAACTTTTATTAAATATCTCCTTAAAGAGAAAACAATCCCGTTAAAATATTGTTCCTAAACCCGTTTACCTTTCAAAATCAATTATTTTGCAGTCTTAGGATTTGAATAAAGAATCAATATCCATCAGTTTAAATATTCCATATGAAATTATTTGTCTTAAGCATTGTATTAAGTTGTTGTATTTATCTCAGCCAGGCACAATATCCTCACGGCACTTCCATTGCGGCCACCCGCTGGGCTGACAGTGTTTTTAAAAGCCTGAGCAACGAGCAACGCATTGCACAATTAATGGTAGTGCGGCTCTCTACTATGGATGGTAATCGCAAAGTAACTTTTTTAGACAAGCAGGTTGATAGTCTCATTGATCGCTACAATATTGGTGGAATCGTTGTATTCCAGGGCAGCCCGGTTATGCAGGCAAATATGCTCAACCAATTGCAGGCAAGAGCAAAAACGCCTTTGTTGATGTGCATCGATGCCGAATGGGGATTGGGCATGCGTATCATAGACAGTGTACTACCATTGCCAAGGCAAATGATGCTGGGTGCAGTGCAGGATGAAACCATTGTTTACCAGTACGGGCAGGTGGTAGCCGACCAATGTAAACGCATGAACATTCATGTGAATTATGCCCCTGTTATTGATGTAAACAATAACCCAAATAACCCCGTTATAAACGATCGCAGTTTTGGTGAGGATAAATATAAAGTTGCCCGATTTGGAATGCAATATATGAGGGGCATGCAGGACAATGGTGTATTGGCTTGTGCAAAACATTTTCCAGGCCATGGCGATGTATCGGTAGATTCACATTACGACCTGCCGGTAATCAATAAAACAATGGCAGAACTGGAATCGCTTGAACTTTATCCTTTCCGTAAACTTGTAGATGCGGGTATTGGAAGTGCTATGGTTGCCCATTTATATATACCGGCTATTGACACTACGGCCAACAGGGCAACATCACTCTCCCCGGCTAATATCAATGGCTTACTTCGTACATCATTACACTTTGAAGGGCTAACGTTCACAGATGCACTGGAAATGCAGGGCGTAAAAAAATTCTTCCCCGATGGAGCCGCATCCGTACAATCCCTGATAGCAGGCAATGATATGTTATGCCTGCCCGGAGATGTGCCCCTTGCCATTGAAAAGATTACCGAAGCAATTGCCAACAATAGGTTAAGCTGGAAGGATATTGAATTGCATTGCAAAAAAGTGCTGTTGGCAAAATATATCTATACCTTACCCCATCTAAAGCCAATAGAAACAACCAATCTTGCAGACGACCTTAACAGGTATGTACCATACATGAGAAAGCTGATAGCAGAAAATGCTATCACACTTGTTGCAAAAAATAACCTGGCTTTCTTTCCTTTGGAGAATGAATCTGCAAAGGAAACCGCTTGTTTAATTATTGGATCGGATACTGCCAACCTGTTTGCAAAGCGTATGCAAAATGATCATAATGCAACTGTTTTTTATCTTAATTATAAAACAAAGGATATCGCTCAAATTGAAAATATTGCAAACCAGCTAAAGTCATATAAAAAAATTATTATTGGCATTCATAATTTCAGCCGGGTGCCTAATAATAATTTTGGCATCAGTAATGAGGCAGTAGACCTGGTAAACAAACTTGCGGGAAATAACAGCATTATTTTCCAGTTTGGAAATGCGTATGCTGCTAAGAACTGGTGCAAGGCTCCAAACCTTGTTGTATGCTATGAGGATGATGCCATTATTCAAAACACGGCCATAGATATGCTGCAGGGAAAATTAAGTTATAAAGGAACGCTACCGGTTACGGTTTGTGATAACCTGGAATTTGGAGCAGGCATTACCAACACTTTTAATCTTCCTTCTGTAAACCCGGAGGAAGCTGGCCTTGATGCTGCGAAACTGAATACCATAGATTCCATAGCATACGATGCCATATCAAGAAAAGCTATTCCGGGAGCAGTTATACTGGCCATTAAAGACGGTAAGATCGCCTACCAGAAAGCATTTGGCACTGAAAGTTTTACGAGTAACAAGCCTGTAACGCTTTCATCCGTTTTTGATATGGCTTCAGTCACCAAGATATGCGCAACAACTATTTCGCTGATGAAGCTTTATGATGAAGGCAAACTCAATTTCAAAAAAACATTGGGAGATTATCTTACATGGACCCGGGGCAGCAACAAAGAAAATATCACTATTGAACAAATGCTTCTGCACCAGGGAGGTTTATCAGCATTCATACCTTTCCATAGAGAGACTTTAGATAAATCGGGTATACCAAAACCCGGTACTTTCAGCTATACTAAAAGTGATTCATTTTCCATTCCGGTAGCAGCCAACATGTTTATGCGCAACACCTGGCGTGATACTATGTACAAAAGGATTTTGCAAAGCCCGCTTGGCGAATCTGGCAAATATGTTTATAGTGATAATGATTTTATTTTACTTGGAAAAATTGTAGAAGCCATCAGCGGTATGAGTCTTGATAGCTATGTAAGAAAAAATTTCTATGACCCTATGGGATTAAGTTCCGCAGGATTTCTCCCTATGAATCATATGCTGCTATCACAAATAATTCCAACAGAAGACGAAAAACAATTCAGGGTTCAATTGCTACAGGGATATGTGCATGATCCTGGTGCTGCCATGTTTGGTGGCGTATCTGGCCATGCCGGATTATTCAGCAATGCATATGATATTGCTTCCATTATGCAGATGCTGTTGAATGGTGGCGAAATAAACGGCCACCGTTATTTACAAAAATCTACCGTGGATTTATTTACTGCTTACCATAGCGATATCAGCAGGCGTGGCTATGGTTTTGATAAACCAGAGAAAGATAATGCAACAAGAAAAGAACCATACCCAACTTTATCAGCATCACCGCTAACCTTTGGCCATACTGGTTTTACCGGCACTTGCACCTGGGCCGACCCTGACAATAAAGTTTTATTTGTTTTCCTGAGTAACAGGGTAAATTCACCCACACCAGATTTGTTTTTAAAAATGAATGTGCGGCCAAAAGTTCATGAAACTATTTACCAGGCTATTATTAAATGATATTTTGTACTACCTTATGTTACGTAAAAGTGCACGTTCTTTGTATATCACTATTGAAATGATCAAGATGAAAAAAAATCCCGTATGGTTAATCATTATATCAGTCTGCACATTTTCCTGCACTGACCAATATAATATATGCGATACGCCACGTACTGTTCAACTAAACGGTGGATTTTATCGTCGCACTGCCGGAGTGGAATCCAGCATTTCACCTTCAGCTTTTACCTTATACCTGGTTAGCACAACAGTAAAATTATACGATCAAAAGGCGGGTCTTACTAAATGGAATTTGCAGCTAAACCCACTAACAGATACAGCAAAGTATTTTGTAAATATTAATAACAATGCTGGCGGAGACACCATTACTTTTATATACAATTCTCAACGTGTTACTTTACCTGAACCTTGCGGCTATATTAACACCAATACACTTATCAAAGTAAGCAGCACAAGAAATAAAATAGATACTGTAAAGATTGTAAACACTGCAGTGGGAACCGCAGGAACTGAAAATATCAAATTGTATTTTTAATAGCTGCAGATTATTGAACAGCCTTCATTTACTCCATCAGCATCAATATAGCTACACTCATATATTTACTGCTCCCTTCCTGTCTGGCTCAGATTAAGAGGAAAGTATTTAGCTCTTATCAGCAGATAAAAAGCATTTGTAAAAAACAGCGTAATTTTCAAGCTGAATTTACATAACACATCTATGGCATATCCTTTTCAGATAACATCAGCGGAACAATACCACAAAGATTATGATCGCAGCATTAAAGACCCGGAAGGATTCTGGGCCAATATTGCTGATAATTTTTACTGGCGAAAAAAATGGAGCAAAGTTTTAAACTGGAATTTTACCGAACCAAAAATTGAATGGTTTAAAGATGCAAAACTAAATATCACTGAAAATTGCATTGACCGTCATTTAGAGAAACTTGGAAATGAACCAGCAATCATTTGGGAACCCAATAACCCTGAAGAGAGAACAAGGATAGTTACTTACTCCCGCCTGCATAAAAGGGTATGCCAGTTTGCCCAGGTATTAATAAATAATGGTGTAAAAAAAGGTGACCGTGTCTGCATTTATATGGGTATGGTACCAGAACTATCTTATGCCGTATTAGGCTGTGCCCGAATTGGTGCAATACATAGTGTGATCTTCGGGGGCTTTAGTGCACAAAGCATTGCAGACAGGCTGGATGATGCAAAAGCAGAATTTATTGTAACCTGCGACGGCGCTTACCGCGGCGGAAAAGATATTCCATTAAAAAGCATAATTGATGATGCACTTATAGGCAACAAAACAGTGAAAAGGGTAATTGTGTACACCCGCACAAGAACGCCCGTGAGTATGATAAAAGGAAGAGATGTGTGGTGGGAAGATGAGATGGAATATGCTGAATCGCAAATTGAAAAAGATGGCGTAGTAAGTTTTCCTGCAGAAGAAATGGGTGCAGAAGATCCTTTGTTTATTTTATATACTTCGGGTAGTACGGGCAAACCAAAAGGTGTTGTGCATACCGGCGCTGGGTATATGGTTTGGACCACGTACACTTTTGTAAATACATTTCAATACAAACCTGGCGATGTATTTTTCTGTACTGCAGATATTGGCTGGATAACCGGCCACAGTTATATTCTTTATGCTCCTTTATGTGCGGGTGCCACAAGTGTTATGTTTGAAGGTATTCCTACATGGCCGGATGCCGGAAGGTTTTGGGATATTGTAGATAAGCATAAAGTAAACATTTTATATACTGCACCAACAGCTATAAGAAGCCTGATGAGTTATGGCAATGGACCACTACAAGGAAAAGATCTTTCTTCGTTAAAGGTTTTAGGAACTGTTGGCGAACCCATAAATGAAGAAGCATGGCATTGGTATGATGAACATATCGGCAAAGGGAAATGCCCCATTGTAGATACCTGGTGGCAAACAGAAACTGGTGGAATTTTAATTTCAAATATGGCGGGGATAACGCCTTCAAAACCTTCTTATGCCACCTTGCCCATGCCTGGTATTGAGCCAATGCTTATGGATGAAAAAGGAGAAGAAATAATAGGCAATGATGTAAGCGGAAACCTTTGCATCCGGTCTCCATGGCCGGGAATTTTACGCACCACTTACGGCGATCATGAACGATGCAGAACAAATTATTTCACTGCCTATCCCAATCTTTATTTTACAGGAGATGGTTGCTACCGTGATAATGAAGGTAATTACCGCATTACCGGCAGAGTAGATGATGTGCTGAATGTGAGTGGTCACCGCATAGGCACGGCAGAAGTAGAAAACGCCATCAACATGCATACGGGTGTAGTGGAGAGTGCGGTAGTGGGATACCCGCATGACATCAAAGGACAGGGCATTTATGCCTTTGTTATTTACAGCCGGTCTCATCATGCAGATGATGAAATGACAAAAAGAGATATTCTACAAACTGTAACTAGAGTGATAGGTGCCATTGCAAAACCTGATCATATACAATTTGTAACAGGCCTTCCAAAAACAAGAAGCGGAAAAATCATGCGCAGGATTTTAAGAAAGATTGCCGAAGGAGAAACATCAAACCTGGGTGATACAAGCACACTTCTTGACCCCGGTGTAGTGGAAGAAATAATTAAAGGGAAAAAATAAAAAAGAATCCTCCTGATAAAAAAATTTCACACAAAGAAACAACGAAGACAAAGCAAACTACGAAAAAATAATATTGATTCGCATTTATTGCTTTGTGTACTTTGTCTTCGTTGTCAGCGTTGTGTGAAAATATTTAATTAAAACACGGCCTTACTTTAATAACATCTTTTAGTATCCAAATATCTCTTCCAAACTCAGCTTCTTCACTTCACCATATTTTTTCATATCATCCATGCTCAGCTTTTTTTCTGATGCTACTATGGCATACCTGTATGGCTTATGAGATAAATATTTAGTATGAAAATCTTTCAGTTCTTTATAACCCAGTTTGTCAATGCTTTCATATTTCGCTTTTCGGATATCTTCTTTAAGCCCTTTGCGTTCTGCATCTAAATAATTCATGATGATAGCATCCTGCACAATGCGCTGGGTTTCTATATCCTTTTTTAAATTAGATTTTGCAAAAGCAATATTGGATTCTATTTCCGGCACTTCATTCAGCAATTCGTTCATTGCAGTAACAGCTTCATTAAATTTATCCGCCTGGCTGCCAACATATGCTACTGTAAAAAACGGATCTTCCTTTTTGTCCGGGGTGGCATATATTGCAAAGGTTGAATAGGCCAATGCTTTTGATTCCCTAATAGTCTGGAATACAATTGCGCCCATTCCCCCGCCGAAATAGTTGTTAAACAAATCAACTAAAACTTCATCTTTCGGGTTGTACAATTCATTATTTCTCAGCCAGCGTGTTTCTGCCTGCACCATATTATAATCAGCAAATAATACTTCATTTTTTGTTTGTTCGGTAGGCGTAAATCTTACAGGGCTTCCGGGAGATTGAAATGCAGAAGGAAGTTTGTGTAATGTTTTCAATTTTGCAGTTAATGTAGCAAGTGGCAAAGGCCCGTAATACAAAATCCGGTGAGAAACATTTTTCATATTATGCAACATCTCCACCAGTTCTGCAGAAGAAGTGCCTTGCAATTGCGCATCGGACAGGACATAATTAAAAGGATTATTTGCACCATACCGGGCATAACTTGTCAGGCCACTCATGATTGCACCCTTATTGGCTTTGGCATCAGTCCTTGATTTTTGCAACCTTGCTTTCAGCGCCGTTAATGCAGTTTCATCTGCTTTGCAGTTGGCTAGTAAGTCTTCGAAAAGGTTAACTGCCTTGTTGAAATTTTCCTGCAATCCCTCTATCGTTATAGTGGTAAACTCTGAACCGGCATTAACTGTAAAACTGCAGGCAATTTTGTAAAACTCCTTGGTAATATCTTCTGTGCTCATTTTATCCGTGCCAAGAAATGATAAGTATTGAGTGGCAATGGCCAGCTTTTTGTCGTTCCATGTGCCCAGGTTATAGCGGTACCTCAACCTGAAAATACTATTGTCTTTATTCTGCACATACAAAACCTGTGCAGGCCCAACTTTGGATTTCTGCAGGTCTTTATTATAATCAAGCCAAACAGGTTTCACTGCTGTAGACGGCATATTGTTTACCATCTTCACAAAATCCGATTGCTTATTAGTATTGGTTTCAACAGGAGTGATGGCAGGCTTTTCTACTTTTACAATATTCAAGTCTTCACCTTTTCGTTTATAAACTGCTACATAATTATCGCCAAAATATTTATTGGCAAAAGCTATGATATCCTTTTTTGTAATTTTTGAAAGTTGATCAATGTAGGCTACTTCTTTTCTCCAATCCAGTTCATCAGTAAATGCACTCATCAGGTTCCTTGCTCTTGAACCATAGGTTTCATATTCCAGTATTTTATTTTTCTTTTGATTATTGATGATTGAAGTAATCAGGTTATCATCAAAATCTCCTTTTTTAAGATTATCTACTTCGCCAAGCATTAGCGCCCTCACTTCATCAAGCGATTGGCCCTGCGTTGGATTGCCTCTCATGTAAAGCATTCCATGATCTATTAAGGAAAATGTAGAAGCCGATGCTCTCAATAATTTTTGTTTCTTAACCAGGTTCAGGTCCATCAGGCCGGCTTTGCCATTGGTAAGTATCTGTCCTACCAAATCAGCCAGCAGTATATCTTCAGATTTATTACCCGGTAAGCGAAAACCCATGGTAACACTTTCTGCATCAGGTCCTACTACCTCTGCAATTACCGGGGAGGTAATTGGCACTTCAGGTTGAAAGCTATACCTTATTACCGGCTTATTTTTCATGTAAGAAAATGACTGGTCAATTTTTTTGATAAGCGCATCAGGATTAAAATCCCCGGACATGATTACTGCCATGTTATTAGGCACATACCATGTATCATAATATTTCTGAATTTCTTTCAGTGAAGGATTCTTTAAATGCTCAATTGTGCCGATGGTGGTCTGTTTGCCATAGTTATGGTTTTTGAATAACTCAGAAAATAACCTCTCATTTACTTTTCTTCCATCATCATCCAGGGTACGGTTTTTTTCTTCATATACTGCTTCCAGTTCAGTATGAAAAATTCTTAACTGTGGATTCCGGAAACGTTCTGCCTGCACTGCAAGATATTTATCAATAGAACTTGCCGGTACATCTTCCTGGTAAACTGTTTGTTCAAATGAAGTAAAGGCATTACTGTTTTGTGCACCCATCGAGCCCATCATTTTATCATATTCATTTGCTATAGAATATTTGCTTGCTACACCTGAAACTGAGTCAATTTGGTGGTAAATAATTTTACGCTGAGCAGCATCTGTTGTATGATTATACACTTCATACAAGGCACTGATCTTTTCCAACTCAGGCTTTTCTTTGGCCCAATCAAGAGATCCAAATTTATCTGTGCCTTTAAACAACATGTGTTCAAGATAATGTGCAAGGCCGGTGTTAGTGGCCGGATCTGTTTTACTTCCCGCTTTTGTAGCAATATAAGTTTGGATGCGGGGGTCTTTGCTTGTTGGGCTAAGGATCACAGTAAGGCCATTCTTCAAAGTATAAAACCTTGTTTTGCTGGGATCATTGGTTACATACTTGTAACTATAGCCACTCGAAGTTGCCGTCTTCCATTCAAATTTTCCCTGGGCATTTGCGTTGAGCCCAACGATGACCATCAATACAACCGGAAGCGATTTAAAAATATTCATATGTTTATATTTATTGTTTTTTAATTGTCATATGGAATTCGCCATTAACCATCCCGGTTGTTATCAACTTTGAGTTATGGCTCATTTTATATTTGTTTTAAATTTAAGTGGGTGTAAAAATAAGTATTATAGCCTTTGCTGTTTGACCGTTTATACCATGATATAGCTAATTTTGACATAATTTTTATTATGAATAAACTAACCCGGTTATTAATAAAATTCCTGCTTTCCCTATTTGTGGTATTAAATATTATTGTTGCTTTTCATGCGTATAAGTTTACACATTTTTATAACCGGGATGAGATTACGATTAAGAACCCTGTAGAAAAAACTGGTTGGGACAAAACCAAAGAAATACTATTTGGGTTTAATGCTGTAAAACAACCCAACCAGGTTCCCGACAGTAATTTCAAAACAATTTATTTTACCACGCTGGATAATTTAAAACTGGAAGCATGGCTAATTCCATCGGACAGGAGCCGAGGTACCGTAGCACTTTTCCATGGCCATGGCAGCAAGAAAACGGCCATCCTTGCAGAAGCTGCCGTTTTTAGAAAATTAGGATACAATACAATTTTATTGGATTTCAGGGCGCATGGAAACAGTGAGGGTAATACAAGTACAATCGGCTTTAAGGAATCAGAGGACGTAAAACTGGTTTACGATTATTTAATGGAACAGCATGAGCAACATATTATTCTTTATGGTATTTCAATGGGGGCAGCCACAGTTGCAAAAGCCATCAGTGATTACCAGTTGGAACCCGAAAAAGTAATTCTTGACATGCCCTTTGCCTCACTGCCAGATGCTGTTGTGGGGAGGGTAAAAATGATGGGCCTTCCTGCACAACCTATATCCACTTTACTCACTTTCTGGGGCGGAGCAGAACATGGTTTCTGGGCCTTCAACATGAAGCCTGCTGAATATGTAAAAAAAATTATCTCCCCGGTTCTGCTGCAGCGTGGTTCTTTAGATACAAGAGTTACACAAGAAGAAACGGATTGGATTTATAAAAACATTTCATCTGAAAAGAAAA
>JBDSYV010000237.1:0-8844 GCA_040110925.1 Ferruginibacter sp.
AAAGACATGATGGTAGATGAAATGGGTGATTTTTTTTACCAGATGCTTATGACCATGGCAGATACTTTTAAAAGGGCTACACATAAAGAAGCATTATGTGATGATATGAAAGCCTATGCTAAAACCTTTATTGAAAAATTTAGGGCAGAACTTTTAAAAGACCAGCAATAATCAATCAACTTAAAATTTTATACTATGGCTTTAGAACAACAAATAATGGCTGAAATGAAGGATGCCATGAAGGCAAAAGATGAAGCACTACTAAGAGCTTTAAGAGCTATAAAGGCAGAAATTATTAAAGCTAAAACTGAACCTGGTGCCGGCGGCGAAATTGATGAAGCCACTGAACAGAAGTTTTTGCAAAAGATGATGAAGCAACGAAGGGATTCGCTGGAAATTTTTGAAAAACAGGGAAGAACAGACCTTTCTCAAAAAGAAAAAGAAGAAATGGCGGTTATTGAAAGGTTTTTACCAAAACAATTAAGCAGCCAAGAAATTAAAGAAGTAGTAGCCAAAATAATTGATGAAACCGGTGCTGCAAGCGCTGCAGATATGGGTAAAGTAATGGGAATGGCCAGCAAACAATTAGCTGGAAAAGCTGATGGTAAAACGATAAGTGGCATTGTGAAGGAGTTATTAGGGTAAGAAGTTTAAGGTTTAGGGTTTAGAGGTTTAGAAAGTTTAGTCATTGGCCTCTTGTTTATCAATCGGTCATTGAGTCTTTAATATTTAAACGATGCATATTTTTCCCTAAACCTCTAAACACTAAACTCCTAAACTAATTTCGGCAAAGCATAAATATGCATTATGATCATTGATGTCTTTTTTCTTTTCCTATTGGCCTTTGCACTTTTTAAGGGATTGCGAAAGGGCCTTATCGTAGCATTATTTTCATTAATCGCATTCATTGCCGGGCTTGCTGCAGCATTGAAACTATCTACTATTGTGGCAGCGAGACTTTCTGAACATATAGGCAGCAGCGCAAGATGGCTTCCTTTAGTGTCATTTATGCTAGTGTTCATAGCGGTGGCTTTACTTGTTAGCCTTATGGGAAGGCTATTGCAAAAAACTTTTGAAACCGTTATGCTTGGGTGGGCAAACCGTTTGGGTGGAGCCTTATTTTACCTGCTGCTTTATAGTATTTTTTATAGCATCTTCTTGTTTTACGCAGTACAGTTGCATCTTGTTTCTGATGAAACAATAAAAGCATCTTTAACCTTTAATTACCTGCAACCTCTTGCACCCTATATCATGGACCGCCTGGGCAGCATTATACCATTTTTCAAAAATATGTTTTACCAATTGCAACAATTTTTTGAAAATGGTGCCAGTAAAATATCTTAATCTAAGGGGCTATTATATTATTTAGTGTAATTTTAGGCTGATTCAGTATTTTGCAGGTGAAATTTATTTTTCAATATTTACATTTATAAGAAGCATTAGCGGATGAGTTATAATTTAAAACAGGACGGGAAATACAAATACATAGAAGAAGGCAACGGTGAAGTGCTAATGCTGCTGCATGGCTTATTTGGAGCATTAAGCAATTTCAAAGACCTGATTGACCATTTCAGTAAATCACATAAGGTAGTAGTGCCTATGCTGCCTTTGCTGGAGATGGACCTGCTGCACACATCTGTAGGCGGATTAGAAAAATTTGTATATAAGTTTATTGAACATCGTGGGTACGATGGCATTCATCTTATGGGAAATTCATTAGGTGGTCATGTGGCACTGGTACATATCCTTAAGCACCCGGAGAAAATTAAATCACTTATTCTCACCGGTAGTTCGGGGCTATTTGAAAATGGCATGGGCGATACTTATCCAAAAAGAGGCGACAAAGAATACATACGCAAAAAAACAGCCCTCACTTTTTATGATCCCGCTCTGGCTACAGATGAATTGGTAAATGAAGTTTTTGAAATAACTAATAACCGGCTTAAGGTTATCAAAATAATAGCTCTTGCAAAAAGCGCTATCCGCAACAACCTTGGTGAAGAAATAAGCCAAATAAAACAACCCACCTGCCTTATCTGGGGAAATAATGATTCTATTACACCACCCTTTGTAGGTAAAGAGTTTAACCGACTTATTCCTAACAGCGAATTGCATTTTATTGATAAATGTGGCCACGCTCCCATGATGGAAACACCCGAGGAATTTAACAGGGTACTTGATGGATTTTTTGCAAAAATAAAATCGCCTGCTGCAACGGTTTAAGTTTTATGGTTGTCTTTTATTCCACTGGTGTTCTTTATAAATATCTTTAAAAATACCTATATAAAACCCGGAAACCATGTTAACTATTGAATTAATCAACAGCAATATTCCCCGCCTGCAACTGCAGGATACAGTAGGTAAGGCTTTACAATTAACCAACGATTTTCGTGTTTCGCATTTGCCGGTAGTATCGGAAGAAAATTTTCTTGGTTTGATTAGTGAAGAAGATTTAATTGATACTGGAGATGAAAAACTCCCCGTAGAATTTCTTGAAAAACATTTTGTGAAAGCCTGTGTACAGGATAATGTTCACTTTCTCAATGCAGTAAATATAAGCGCACAATTTGAAACAAATATTGTAGCCGTTATCAATCCTGAAAATGAATATGCAGGTGTGATTACAACCCAGGATTTACTAAAAACGCTGGGCAATTTTGCAGGAGCAAATGAAATAGGCGGTATCATTGTGCTGGAAATGGAACGTTCGCAATTTGCCATTTCAGAAATAAGCCGTATTGTGGAAAGTAATGACTGCAGCATACTTCACCTGAATACTACCACCAATGACATTACCGGCTTGTTAACCGTTACAATTCATATCAACAAACGTGAAATTGCAATTGTTGTTTCCACATTTGAACGCTATGAATATGATGTGATTTATTTTTTTGGAAATGAAAAGTTTGAAAACGAAATTCATAATAACTATCGTCACCTGATGAATTATCTTGACATTTAAGTACCACGTAACATGAGGTTGGTAAAGGTTTAGCCCAATTATCCTATTTTTATACAAACCATATAACCGAAGCCAGCTGAATGAAACCCAATTGTTATATCCTGTTCTTATTAATAAGTTTTTGTATTCCTTCCCTAATCTATGCACAAAAAGAAATTAATCCTCCTGGCTTTATTGAACAAAAAGGCAATACTTCACAAATTGATTCCAGCAGTAATTTAATTATTAAAGGAATAAATATAAGTGGCAATAAGAAAACCAAATCCTACATCATATTAAGGGAAGTGCAATTCAAAACCGGGGATTCAATTATTGCGGGCGCTTTATTTCAACAAATAGAACAGGCCCGAAGACAGGTTTATAATACTACCCTGTTCAGTGAAGTATCTATGACCATAGATTATATTTCTACCACAGAAATCATCCTGCATATTGCCGTAAAAGAAAAATGGTATATCTATCCTTCTCCACAGTTTCAATTGGTGGACAGGAACTTTAACGAATGGATTAAAGTATATAATGCTGATCTAACCCGGGTTATTTACGGTGCTAAATTTGAACATTATAATTTAAGTGGAAGAAGAGACAAGTTAAAGATCTATTTGTTAAATGGCTATGCACGAAATTTTTCATTTAACTATTTTGCACCATATAGCAATTCAGCGCTCACAGAGGGTTTTGGCGTAGGAGGTGGCTATACACAAAACCGCGAAATATCTTATCGTACCAGTTACAATAATAAGTTAGTGTTTTATAACAACCAGGCAAAATTTGTTCGTACAACAGCCTATGGAGGTGCCAGTTATTTAATCAGGAGAGGATATTTCAGGCAGCATATTATTAGCCTCAGCTATACACGGTACAATATAAACGATACAGTTATTAAATTTTTAAACCCACTATATTTCAATAGTACAAAATCTTCCCTGGGTTTTACCGACGCCAGTTATGCATACCGGTATGCTAATACCAACAATATAAATTATCCACTCAGCGGCCAGATTTTAAATGCAAGTTTTTTGAAACGAGGAACAGGATTCAATGGAGGTATTAATATGATCGGCCTTGATGTTTCTTACCAAAAATTTATCCCTCATTATAAAAACTGGTATAGCAGCGTGCAGGTGATTTCAAAAATTAAATTGCCATTTGAACAGCCTTATATAAACCTTCGCTCCATGGGGTATTCAGATAATTACCTGAGAGGACTTGAATATTACGTGATTGATGGTGTAGCATCATTTGTTGGAAAATACACTTTAAGCAAAAAAATTATTGCCTTCAAATTTCACTCACCAGTTTTGAAAAAAATAATCCCTGTAATACCTTTCAGCTTTTACGGGAAAGCTTATGGTGATGTAGGCTATAATTACATAAAACCTCAATTTGAATCTCAGCTGAATAACCGGTTCCTTTATTCTACAGGCTTTGGTCTCGATATTCTAAGCTTATGGGATATGCGCCTTAGTCTTGAATACAGTTTTAACCAGTTAGGTGAAAACGGGTTATTTTTACATACTAAAGGAGGTTTTTAATCACCAGCCACCACTTGCATGAGAATAGCCATTTATAGCCGCGGTATAGAAAATAACCAGATTGATGATATAAAAATCTTACTGGAAGAGTTGGTAAAACATGACGTAGAACCCGTGTTCTTCCAGGATTTCTTTAACCAGTTTTATAGTGCCGTAAATTTTGAGGGCAAATATTCAACTTTCAATTTTAATGATGAATTAGATTTAAGTATTGATTGTATGATAAGCCTTGGCGGTGATGGTACCATGCTGGATACAGTAACGCTTGTAAAAGATTCAGGAATACCTGTATTAGGCATCAATTATGGCAGGCTGGGGTTTTTGGCTAATATCGTCAGGGAAGAAATTCAATCAGCTATTGAGGCGCTTGTAAACCGTAAATATGTGTTGGATAAAAGAACCCTAATACACCTTGATGCAGATGTTCCCTTATTTGACAAAACGCCATATGCATTAAACGAATTTTCTTTACACAAGAAAGACAGCTCACCTATGATAAAAATTCACACTTACCTTAATGGTGAATTTTTAAATACTTACTGGGCAGATGGCATTATTGTGGCCACGCCTACAGGTTCTACCGGCTACTCACTTAGTTGCAATGGTCCCGTAGTTTTTCCTGATAGCGCTAGTTTTGTCATTACGCCGGTGGCGCCGCATAATCT
Organism: Ferruginibacter sp.; assembly: GCA_040110925.1. Lineage (GTDB taxonomy): Bacteria > Bacteroidota > Bacteroidia > Chitinophagales > Chitinophagaceae > Ferruginibacter. The sequence continues at coordinate 5,163 of JBDSYV010000237.1, forward strand.
TAATATCAGGCCCATAATTGTTCCGGACAATACCATTGTTTCATTTGAAATAGAAGGAAGAACTGATGGTATTTTGTGTACGCTTGATAGTCGTAGGGAACTGGTACCAAAAGAAGTTCAGCTTGCAGTAAAGAAAGAAACCTTTGGGATTAATCTCATTCGGCTCAACGAAAATAATTTTTTACAAACGCTGCGCAATAAATTATCATGGGGCCTCGATAAACGCAATTAGAGCCGCAACACTCAACCTACATGCCTTTTAAAACAAAAAAAACTGCATTCGTTTTTATTATCTACTGGTTTTTACTTGCCTACATCATTGCAGCATTGGTATTTTGGTTTACCGAACTAAACAGGCAAAATGATAAAATGATTTTTTACAAGCAAGAACAATTAAAAGGAACGGAGCCTCCTCCTGAAAAATCATTAACGGATATTAACAATGAAAAGAAAAGAAAAAAAACTCAATATGCAGGCGAAGGTGCTATTTTTTTATTAGTGATTATTGCCGGGGCTGTTTTTGTTTACAGGTCAGTAAAAAAACAACTCATTCTGAGCAGGCAACAACAAAGCTTTATGATTGCTGTGACACATGAATTAAAAACGCCTGTAGCCATTGCAAAACTAAACCTTGAAACACTTCAGAAAAGAAAACTGGAGCCATTACAACAGCAGCGGTTGATGCAAAATACCTTACAGGAAATTAACAGGCTGGATAACCTTTGTAACAATATGTTATTATCCTCGCAAATAGAAGCAGGTGGTTATAGAATGGCACACGAAAATATTAATCTTAGCTTGCTATGTTATACCGTTGCGGAAGAATTTAGCCAGCGGTATGCAGGCAGAAAAATAAATTGTGGTATTGATGAGAAGGAAATTGTTATTGAAGGAGATGCAATGCTTATTCAAATTGTAATCAGCAACCTGCTGGAAAATGCCTTAAAATATTCACCCAAAGACAAAGAAGTAAATATAGATGTGAACACTTTTAATCAACTTGCCGTTGTGCAGGTAACAGATAGGGGGGCAGGCATTGCAAAAGAAGAACGAAAAAAAATATTCAGGAAATTTTATCGCCTGGGCAATGAAGCCACCCGCATGGCTAAGGGTACGGGGTTGGGACTTTACTTGTCTCAAAAAATTATCAAAGCTCATAAAGGAACCATATTAGCCAACGAAAATCCTTCTGGCGGAAGTATCTTTACGGTAAGCATCCCACTTAAATAAACATGGCTGAAAAAAGAAATTCCATATTACTGGTAGAAGATGAAGAAAACCTCCAGGAAGCACTAAAGCTAAACCTTGAACTTGAAGGATACGATGTGAGCTGCAGCAACGATGGCGTAAAAGCGTTGCGGATGTTTAACCAGGAGCATTTTGATTTAATTATCCTGGATGTAATGCTTCCTGAACTTGATGGGATTTCTGTTTGCGAAACCATTCGATTAGTAAATAATGATATTCCCATTTTAATACTTAGCGCAAAAAACAGTAGTGCCGACAGGATCCTTGGATTAAAAAAGGGTGCCGATGATTATCTTGCCAAACCCTTTAACCTGGAGGAACTATTATTGAGGGTGAATAAACTTATTAGAAAAAGTGAACAGATAGCTACAAAACAACCCTTACCTGACCTGTACGAGTTTGGAAAAAACAGGATAGATTTTAAAGCATTGATATGCTATGATAAGAATGGTGGCAATAATGCCCTTACGAAAAAGGAAGCTATGTTGCTAAAACTACTGATTGAAAATAAAAATGAAGTAGTAACAAGAGAAAAAATTTTACAATCTGTCTGGGGTTATAATGTTTATCCTACCACCCGTACCATTGATAATTTTATTTTAAATTTTAGGAAGTACTTTGAAGAGGACAGTCGTAATCCACAATACTTTCACAGTGTAAGAGGTGTAGGTTATAAGTTTACAGAATAACATGATGCTGCAGTGAAGTGTTGATGGATTGAATAATTTCCTGGGCACGGAAATACACTTCATTCATCTTTTCATTTCTTTCAAAAGGAGTGTATAGCATCCATTCAATATCCTGCAGCAGTTGTTGCAATTGCAAAATAGTACTGTTATCAATGCCCGATTTATCCATTACATTGATGATTTTCCTGCTATTTATTTCATATTCATTTAAGGAAAATTTTGCTGCGAGGAATGTTTTAAGTTCTTTATTCAGCAATGCATAAAATTCAAAACATGCTTCACTATCAAGACATGCTTCCGTTTTTTCTAAAGGATTGAGTTGGTTATAGGTGGCATTCGAAATAAATGTATTCATTTCTTCAGAGACATTTTCCAATTTTATTTTACCAGCTTGTTTTAGGCGGGAGCTTCTTTTTGTAAACCATATAATGCAACCAAAAGCAATAAGGCCTAGCATTGCAGCTATGAGGAGTTTCATATTAAACCAGTTGGCATCCGGCTGGTTTTTTTTACCTGTTTGCACACCTGTTCCCGAAAGATATCTAATCACATTCCCCTTTAAAATTTTTAAAGGAATTGCATTTGTTGCAACGGTTTTATATGTTTCGGTCGCTGGATTAAAAAAGCTAAAACTAACAGGGGGAATGGTATAATCTCCCGGAGACTGTGTAGAAAAACTATATTCAAAAATTTTATCGCCTCGTAATGGCACCGAAGTAGTACTGTATTTATCATTAACCGTGGGCTCAAACCCATCAATGCCAGCGGGCCAGTTTATTTCGGGAGCATTTATAAGTTGCAAATTACCTGCCCCGCTGATAACGATATATAATTTACCAGTTTCATCCGTAGTGAAGGTTGTTTTATCTGTTTTTTTATCAATCGAAAATTCACCTACTGCGCCTGTAAAAGTTGCCGGCTTACCCACTTCAGGTAATGGTTTTACTTCTATGGTAATGGGTTTACTGTTTAGTGTTACGGTTTGATTTACAGTTTCTCCCTGGGGCATTAAAATATCATCAAACAAGTTTCCCGTGGCGCCTTGCGGCTGTAAACTTTCTTCTTTAATAAACTGCAGGTTGTTTTCCAGGGAAGCAGATTCCAACTCTATTTTGCCGGCCTGCAAAGGATACAATTGCGCTTTGCGAATGGTGTAAACATTATATTCTTTACCGTTTAATTTTTCCTGGGTAAAACCGGTAACGGATGGTTGTTGCAAATCAATAACTGAAAAACCATTAAAGCTGGGATTTTTAGTAAGCTTACTATCACTTTTTAACCGGGTGTATAATTTATATGCCGCAACAATCGGTTCTCCAACATAACAACTGGTTTTATCTGTTACCAGTCTCATCTGCATATTCTTATTTATCTTCTCAACAATGTTTTCATTTTTATGAAGGATATAATCACTGTAGTCATTACTGCTGCGCTCCTCCTCAAAAGGATTAGCTCCTGCAAATGGATTTGCATTGTTATTTGCTTGTGCGTTATTATTTCCTGACCTGGCATTTTTTACAGTGAGTATTACAGGAGAACTGTTTATTTTCCTGCCGTTAACCACCGCCGTAGCCGTGCCTATTTCAATTGTACCAGGCTGCCGTGGTTGCAATACAAAACTCAAAGAAATATATTGCTTTACCACGCCATTGATATTACTCATGCCGCTTTCCTGGTTGGGCCCGCTGATTACCCTGAATTTTTTGAGAGAAGGTGGCTGGATGCTTTCAATGTCCGACGCATTA
>JBDSYV010000238.1:0-5592 GCA_040110925.1 Ferruginibacter sp.
ACGTAACTGCCGTATATCATTGCATCTGTCTCGCAATCGTATATGGCATATTCAAAATTGGTATGTATCCCTTTTGCCTTAAATTTATTAATGAGCAGTAATTCCAATACGCTGGCTTCAAAATCACTTCTCATGTTGACTATATAATAGTCCTTTGAAACTTTCTCTATAGGGTGCAAATGCGGCGTTGTATAACCGTAGTAATTATTTATCTCGTTCACTACTTCAAGCAGAGAGACCTGTATATTCTGGCTGAGTTTTTTTTCTTCGTAATCAAAAGCCTGCCTAAGCAAATAAATCTGAATGCCAATAATACCTATAAAGGCAATTGTGCCTGCAGTTACAATAAGTTTTATTTTGGTGATCTTCACAATACAATAATAGGGTAAATAGATTTTTGTTAATACAGTTTACAAATTATTTACAATTACTCTCAATTAAACGATCACGAAAAAAAAGATTGATATTAAAAGCAATGTAAAATAAACTGGCCCGGCAACAATTTCTGCAATCCACTAATTCTCCAAAATAGGAGGATTTGGCTTTGCAGTCTTTTATTTCCCTTTCTTTAAAACAACTTTTTTCTGTTTCAATACCATAGGTTGAGCCTTAGGTGCATTATCCTTCCATGCCCATAAGTACCTGCAGGCAAAGGTTCGGTACGGGCTCCACTTTGCGGAGATTTTAAGCATATGCTGTTTCATTGTTTTTTTATCCGTTGCGTCAATCTTATATAATTTACAAATGGCCTGTTGAATCCCAAGGTCGTCAACCGCAAAAACATCTTCCCTGCCAAGTGTGAACATCAATATCATTTCCACAGTCCATTGACCCACACCTTTAATTTGTGAAAGAAATTTAATCAGCTCATCGTTACTCATTTTATGAAGGTGCCCGTCCGTAACTTTTTTGTCAATAAAAAAACGACTAACATTTAAAACATAGTTTGCTTTGGCGTTGCTTAATCCAATTGCCCTTAATGTTTCAAAGGGTGTATTTGCTATTTGGTTAGCGGTAGGATCAATGCCCCCATACAATGCTAAAAACCTGCGGTGAAACACATCTGCAACCTTGGTACTTAATTGCTGGCTCATGATAGAATAACACAAATGCAGGTAAACATTTTTCCTTTTTTCCAGGACAAAGGCTTCCTGCAAATCCAGAATTTTTTTGAACTTTTTATCTTTACTTAAATGAATTCTGTGTGGCATTGTTAGAAGTTAAAGAATCAACTTTATTTCAGAAAACAAAATTGAAGGGCCTTTATAAATGTGTGTCGATTCTACTCTATTGTCCAACTCATTTCTCCACCCTTTTCATCCTTTAACTGAATACCATAAGCAGACAATTGATTCCTGATTTTATCTGATGTAACAAAATCCTTTTTCAATTTAGCGTCCTTTCTTATTTCTATCAGTAGTTGCATAACGCCTTTAAAGCTATCATTGTCGGCAGCAGAAACAGCTTGTAATCCCATTATATCTTCCAGGTAAGTTTTAAATTTTTCTTTCATTAATTGCAAGGTAGCCGGGCTTAATGCATCAATATTAATAATGCCATCTTTTATTGAATTTATAGTTGGAGCAATTTCAAACATATTTGCCAGCACCCTCGGAGTGCCAAAATCATCATCCATAAATTCCTCCATCTCATTAAGCCATATATTTATTTTCTCATCCAGTTCTTTATCAACTGCCAACTGTTCACTGCCAACTGCCAACTGTTTTAACACTTCATAAGCTTCCCATATTCTTTTAAATGCTTTCTCACTAGCCACTAATGCTTCACTGCTAAAATCAAGCGTGCTGCGGTAATGACTCTGAAGAATAAAAAAACGAATGGTCATGGGATGAAAGCCCTGCGTTAGCAGCGGATGATCACCACTAAACATTTCAGTAAGCTTAATCTGGTTGTTGTAGCTCTTACCCATTTTACGGCCATTAACCGTTATCATGTTATTATGCATCCAGTAACGTACCGGCGCTTCGTGATTGCAAATAGTGCTTTGTGCTATTTCACTTTCATGATGCGGAAATTGCAAATCCATTCCCCCACCGTGTATATCAAAGCGACTGCCCAGGTATTTTGTAGCCATGGCAGAGCACTCTATATGCCAGCCAGGAAAACCTTCTCCCCATGGGCTTTTCCAGCGCATGATATGCTCGGGGGCGGCATTTTTCCAAAGTGCAAAATCTGCCCTGTCTGTTTTTTCTTCCTGGCCCTCCAGCTCACGGCTGACTTCTTCACGTGAACCAGAAGTGAGCAGATCTTCCAGTATTCTACCGCTTAACTTTCCATAATCATGCGAAGCCGCATATTTTTTAACATCAAAATATACCGAGCCGTTTACTTCATAACCATACCCTTCGCTTATAATTTTTTCAATCATATTTATCTGCTCAACTATATGCCCGGTAGCAGTAGGTTCTATTGAAGGCTCAACACAATTGAATTGCAACATGGCCCAATGATAAAGGTTTGTATATTTCTGTACAAGTTCCATTGGCTCCAGTCTTTCCAGCACAGCTTTTTTTGAAATTTTATCTTCGGCTTCTCTTCCCTCTTCCTCAAAATGCCCAGCATCAGTTATGTTACGTACGTAACGCACTTTATAACCCAGGTAACCCAGGTAGCGGTACACAACATCAAATGTTATATATGGCCTGGCGTGCCCAAGATGACTTTCGCCACTTACTGTAGGTCCGCACACATACATGCCCACATGCCCGGGAGTAATGGATTCAAAATCTTCCTTTTGTCTTGTATAGGAGTTATAAACTTTTAATGCCATGATCTTCTAAGTTGAAAAAATAATTACAAAGATATTAAGGAACGTGGGCATACTTTAATTTACTAAATGTTTACCCAGGTTTGTTATAATAGAGATCTGCAATAACAGGAAAATGATCGCTTAGTTTTTTCTTGATTCTGACATATTGCTCCACGGTAAATCTTTTGTCAGTAAAAATATTGTCAATGCGAAGGGTTGGAGAAATACTGAAAAATGTGCGGCCGATGCCTGTGCCTTTTACCGCAAATGCATTTTGAAGTCCACGGCCTATTGTGTTATAAGCAAAACTGTTGGGCACATCATTGAAATCGCCACAAACAATTAATGGATAAGGACTTTGATCAAGAGACAATTTTATATGATTGCTTTGAACCTGGCGTTTAATAAATCCCGTTCTCAACTTCCCTAAAACATTTCTTGATTTCTGAATATCTAAATCCTGTTTAATGCCTGAGCTCTCCAGGTATTGGATATTATCCGAAGAAAACTTTAAAGACTGCAGGTGCAGGTTTACTATACGGAAAGTATCCTCGCCTTTCACAAAATCTACAAACTGGAAAATAGAATTGTAATCATTGGGCTCATAGCTAATGGTATGTTTAGAAACCAGTGGCAACCTGCTCATAATGATAATACCAAAATGGTGGTCGTTATCAAAATCCAGTTTTTTATTGTACGAATAATGATAATAGGGCATGGCAAGCTGCTCCGAAAAATAGGGCATGTAATTTATAGCTGAAGGTTTTTCGCTGGCAACCATTTCCTGGAAACAAACCACGTCAGGCTGGTACTGATTTATCATCTCAATCATTTGCTGTTTGCGTTCAGGGTGTGTTTTATTCTCCAAAATATCAAAATGCGCTACGTTCCATGTGAGCACACGAATATGGGAAGGATGTTTTATCAACGTAAAATTGGGCGTTGCCCTAAGCTGAACTAATTGCTGCAATGGCTGCCAGGCCAGCGCAATACTGATAATGCTTATAAGTGACAAGCGGGCCTTGGCGAAAAGCCAGAAAAAAATAAAGCCAATTAATATTAATAAAAAATAAAACGACCCAAGCGTAAATAATCCTACAAACCAGAAATGACGGGGGTTGAACCAGCTACTATAACAGCCTAATAAAAAAAGCAATGCAATACCAAGATTTATGGCAATCAAAACTTTCTTGGTAAACCTTCTTAAAAAACTTGCTGACATAAAATAAAGATAAGCCAAAAGGTAGTACTTAATTTACGGCCATTTAAAAATTGGCTTGCAAAAGCAAGCTGAATAAGTTAATTTTAGAAACACAATTTATTATCCTTTCTACAATAAATTTATTACTATGAAATGAGCCATCTTCAAAAGTTCAATAAAAACCGGGATGATTATTGGGGAACCTGTCTGCCGTCAGACAGGTTACATGTGACAATTAAAAAACAATAAATTTAAACACATGAATTATATACAAAAAATTGAGCGTTGGGGCGATGCGCATCATTCCCGTTATATGGATATTGTACGTATTGCACTGGGTCTTTTTTTATGCTATAAAGCCATTTTTTTTCTAAATAATATGAGTGCCTTAATAGGATTGATGGGCAATAACAATATGGGCATCAAATCTTTTAATGTTGTATTCCTTGGGCAATTTATAGTGATCATTCATCTAATGGGAGGTTTATTAATTGCCATAGGCATTCACACACGACTAGCGGCGTTGGTTCAAATTCCCATTTTAGTGGGAGCACTCATTTTAATGAACAACAGCAATGTTTTTGTAACTGTATGGGATACAGCGATAACTGTAATAACACTTTTGTTACTAATATTCTTTGCCATCATTGGCAATGGACCGTGGTCATATAGTAAAATATGGCATGAAGAGGAGAAGAAACATTAATTTGATTTACTATTTAACCGAAGTATCATCCACGGCTTTTTAAAATGGCTTCCACATCCTGCAATTTTATTTTTTTTGCTTTAAGTAATATTAAAAAATGGTATAGTAAATCAGCAGCTTCATTTTTAAACAAATCAGTATTATCATCTTTTGATTCTATCACAAGTTCTACTGCTTCTTCGCCAACTTTCTGTGCCACCTTATTAATACCTTTTTTAAACAATTCATTCGTATATGAGCCGGCTACATTGCCGTCAATACGTTGGCCAATAGTTGCTTCCAGTTTATATAAAAAACCCTTTGCATCGGTTACATTCCCAAAGCAGGTTTCTGTTCCCTTATGACATACGGGACCTTGCGGATATGCCTTTATTAATAAACAATCGTTATCGCAATCCAATGCAATAGATTCCAGCAATAAAAAATTACCGGATGTTTCACCTTTAACCCATAGCCTGTTTTTACTGCGGCTGAAAAAACAAACCCGTTTGTCAGCAATTGTTTTTTGGTAAGCTTCTTCATTCATATACCCCAGCATTAAAACCACATTGCTGTTGGCATCCTGGATAATTGCGGGGATTAGGCCTCTTACTTTTTCAAAGTCTGGTGTCATAAACGCATGGGAATTTTATTGATTTGTAAATATTGTTTTAATGCCGGTATTTCAATTTCGCCAAAATGAAATACACTTGCTGCTAATGCTGCAGCAGCTTTTGTACTACTGAAAACATCCAAAAAATCCTGCATGCTTCCGGCGCCTCCGGAGGAAATTACCGGGATGCTCACTGCATCACATACTGCCGCTGTTATACCCAGTGAAAAACCCTTTTTTACGCCATCGCTGATCATGGAAGTCAGTAAAATTTCGCCCGCCCCTCTTTCCATTACTTCTTTTGCCCACGCAATAGTTGATAA
>JBDSYV010000239.1:0-2760 GCA_040110925.1 Ferruginibacter sp.
GTATCCTTTTTATAATTCCTTCCGCTACCTTCTGCAATATTGCAAGGCACCGATACGGCAGCTCGTTTTGTTTGTGATGTTAACGCATATATTTCTTCCTTAGGAAAAGTTTTTGTGAGCAGGTATACTTCTTTAACAAGTTGCATAGATTTTTTCCATGCCTCCAATTTTTTATAACTTGTCATATATTTTAATTTATTAAAAAAAAAATTATTTTATCTGTCATTTAACCTCTGTCATCTATCATCTGCTTTCTAACCCCTGTCATCTATCACCTGTCATCTGTCATCTGCTTTCTAACCCCTGTCATCTATCACCTGTCATCTGCCATCTCTTCTTCCCTACGGAACATTTACTGCTTTCAGAATTTCATCTATCACCTGTATAGTATCTACATTTTCTGCTTCGGCTTCATAAGTTATTCCAATACGATGGCGAAGCACATCTTTACAAATAGTTCTCACATCTTCAGGAACTACATACCCACGGTTATTTAAAAAGGCATGCGCCTTTGCTGCAAGAGCTAGGTTTATGCTGGCACGGGGAGATGCCCCAAAACTTATCAGCCCTTTCAGTTTAGATAAATTATATTTTTCAGGATACCTTGTTGCGAAAACAATATCCAAAATATAATTTTCCACTTTTTCATCTACATAAACCTGCCTTACCAATTCTTTGGCGGTAAGTATTTCAGAAGTGGATGCAACGGGATTAATGGTAGGTGGTATTAACCCCAAAGTATTCTGCCTTATGATCATCTGCTCTTCCGATTTGGTAGGATAACTTACCACAACCTTCAGCATAAACCTATCCACCTGGGCTTCAGGCAAAGGATATGTACCTTCCTGCTCAATGGGGTTTTGTGTGGCCAGTACCAGGAAAGGTTCCTGTAGTTTGTAACTGGTATCACCAATAGTCACCTGCCGTTCCTGCATAGCCTCCAGCAAAGCACTCTGTACTTTTGCCGGCGCACGGTTGATCTCATCTGCCAAAATAAAATTGGCGAATATGGGACCACGGCGCACAACAAATTCATTTTTCGATTGGTTATATATCATGGTACCCACAACATCTGCAGGTAATAAGTCAGGCGTAAACTGTATGCGGCTGAACTGCGCATGAATAGTTTGTGCCAATGATTTTATGGCCAGGGTTTTTGCAAGTCCCGGTACACCCTCCAGCAAAATATGCCCGTTACTCAGCAGGCCTATGAGCAAACGTTCTATCATAGTTTGCTGCCCCACAATTACTTTACTTAACTCATTATTTATTCGGGAAACAAATGAGGATGCATGCTGAATTTTTTCATTCAGCAGCCGGATATCTTCTGCGGTTTGTAACATGTGCCAAAACGGTTTTAATTGAAAGTTGCCGGTTAAAAAAAAATTGGGTCAATTGCAACAAAGCGTGCAAATTACGAACACATCATAAACAAAAATACTGCCATGGAAAACCATCCGGGAAAAGAATGTTAATTTTAAAACCAAAACACATATATATGGTAGATAATAACTTAATAACCACCAGTAATCAACTGGAAGGCTATAAAATAACAAAACATCTTGGCGTTGTAAGAGGCATTACCGTACGCAGCAGGAGCATTTTTGGCAATATTGCAGGTGGATTGCAAACAATATTGGGTGGCAAGATTTCTATTTATGTGCAGTTATGCGAAAAAACCCGGGCTGAAGCCTTTGATCAAATGGTGCATCATGCCGGTGAAAAAGGTGCCAATGCCATCATCAACATCAGGTACGATGCTAATGAAGTCATGAGCGGTGTTACTGAAGTGCTTTGCTATGGTACTGCTGTGCAGGTGGTGAATGTGTAATTTGGAATTTGTTCTGGTCATTGAGTCATTGGTCATTGGGTCAATACAAATTATAAAAGCATTTTTGTCCCGGCATTTATTCACTCATGAGCTTCGGTGGCTGCCTGTCCCGATTTTAGTCGGGATCGCACTCTTGTACAGCGGTTAAATGGCTGCAAAATGATTTGGAGTATGGAGCGTGTTGATTTAATGTAATGGTAAGCCATGGCGGCATCAATCAGTTTCACAAACAAGTAAATTTTTGTAACTTTAAAGCATGGTAGGACAGTTCATTAATATTGATTCCGAAATTCTTGGCGGAACTCCTGTTTTCAGTGGGACGAGGGTACCTATAAAAAATCTCTTTGATTATTTAGAAGCAGGCCATTCAATTGATTATTTTCTTGATGATTTTGAAGGCGTAAAACGTGACCAGGTATTGCGATTATTGGAGGTATCCAAAAAACTCATTGAATCCTCTTCAAATATTTTACATGAAAATATTACTTAATGAGTGCGTAACTAAACATCTAAAGACAAAGTTACATTCGCATGAAGTTTCCACCGTTCGTGAAATGGGTTGGAGTGGAATTAAAAATGGCAAATTAATGGCCTTATCTGTGCAACACAATTTTGACATTCTTCTTACAATTGATAAAAACCTGCAACACCAACAAAATCTGGGCAAGTATCCGATTGCTATTGTAATATTCGACAGTAATTCTGCAGACATGAGTGAATTAAGCAATTTTGTGCCAGGCTTTTAAAGCAGCATTGAATTGTTTGACAAACATAAAGCACATGTACTCACAAAATAAAGTCAGGCAGGGAGTGCAGGTCGGAAACCTACTTTTATTTTTTACATCGAGGTGCGCTGCGCTAACACCTCGAAGAACGACTTAATGACCTATTGACCTATTGAATCAATGATTTCAAGAAAGATATTTCGC
>JBDSYV010000240.1:0-8114 GCA_040110925.1 Ferruginibacter sp.
CAAAATTATCTTTAATTTTAAGGCCTCACCAGACAGTTCATTATGACAAGAATAGACCTGACCGATTCATTAGAAAAAATTCCTGTAAAAATATTTGCAAGCCCAAAAGATGGTTCTGTTTATGTTGCCAATGAAATTGCAGCGCTCATAAAAACAAAAGAATTATCAGGACAAAAATGCGTCATCGGCCTTGCAACGGGTTCTACACCCAAATCGCTTTATGCCGAATTGGTTCACATGCATCAAACACAAGGACTGAGTTTTAAAAATGTGATCACTTTCAACCTCGACCAGTATTATCCAATGGATAAAGATGCCTTGCAGAGCTATCATTATTTTATGCGGAAATACTTATTTGAGCATACCGACATTGACCCCCAGAATTACCACCTTCCCGACGGTATGATCCCTAAGGAGAAAGTAAAAGAACACTGCCTTGAATACGAAAAAAAAATAGAAGATGCAGGAGGCCTTGACCTACAGATACTCGGCATAGGACAGAATGGTCATATTGGTTTTAACGAACCCGGCAGCGGCATCTATACAAAAACCCGGCTCATAACACTTGATAACAGCACCCGCATTGCCAATGCATACGAATTCGGCAATATGAACCAGGTGCCTCGCATGGCAATCACCATGGGCATAAGCACCATTCTAAAATCAAAAAAAATAATACTGATGGCCTGGGGCCAGGCAAAGGCTCCCGTGATACAAAAAGCAATAGAAAAAGAAATTACAGAAGATATTCCCGCATCTTTATTGCAAACACATGACGATACTGAATTTGTGATGGATGAAGCCGCAGCCAGCGAACTCACACGGATTAAATATCCATGGCTCACCGGTGAATGCGAATGGGATGCAAACATGATGAAGCGTGCCGTGGTAAACCTTGCCCTTAAACTGCACAAACCCGTCTTAAGCCTGACCAATAATGATTACAATGACAATGGACTTAATGATCTGCTGACAGAAAAAGGAGATGCATACGAAATAAATTTACAGGTATTCTATTTATTAAGAGACAGCATAACCGGGTGGCCGGGAGGAAAACCGTCAGATGCCCGTTCCACACACCCCGAAAGACATATGCCTTTTCCAAAAAGGTCCCTCATATTTTCACCCCATCCTGATGACGACATTATAAGCATGGGCGGTACTTTTATGCGCCTGCATAACCAGGGGCATGAAGTGCATGTAGCTTATCAAACCAGCGGCAACATTGCTGTTACCGATGAATTTGTAACCCGTTTTATTGATTTTGCCGTTGGTTTTGAAAATATGTTTGATATGGATGAATCTAAAAGCAAACATATTCTTGCCGAAGCCACTAGCTTTTTATCACAAAAAAAATCTTCAGAAAAAGATACAGAAGATATAAGGGCCATAAAAGGATTGATAAGGCGTTGCGAGGCAAGGGCAACCTGCAAATATGTAGGCCTGTCAGAAAACCAGATTCATTTTATGAATCTGCCCTTTTATGAAACCGGCACCATAGAAAAGAACCCGATGGGTGAGGAAGATGTATTGCTTACCATGGATTTATTGGAAAAAATACACCCACAGCAGATATTTTGCGCTGGTGATTTTGCCGACCCTCATGGCACACATAAGGTTTGTTTTGATGTGGTGATTGAAGCATTAGATAGATTAAAAGCTAAAAAAGCAGCATGGTTAGATGACTGTTGGCTCTGGTTGTACAAAGGCGCATGGCAGGAATGGGATATCAATGAAATAGAAATGGCAATACCTATGAGCCCTGACCAGGTGACAAAAAAAAGGCATGGCATCTTTATTCACCAGTCTCAAAAAGACAGCGTACCCTTCCAGGGCAGCGATGACAGGGAGTTCTGGCAACGTGCAGAAGAGCGGAATGCCAATACAGCAAAGCTATATGCTGCCCTTGGGCTTACACAATACGCTGCTATGGAGGCGTTTGTGAGGTGGAAGTATTAAACTTGTAAACATCTTGTCACTAACCGTTAACAAAAAATTAAAATGATTATCTTCATAGCTTCATTTTGAATAGAAATAAAGCATGAGAAAAATATTACTGCTAACCTTTGCCTTACTTAATTTTTATACAGGTTTTTCGCAAAACCTTTCATTTAGTTGTACAAAAGATACTGTGCTTGGCTGTGGCATAAACTGTATGAACATTATTGCCCGATTCCCCGATTTAAGATCATTGGGAACCAGTTATACTGTAAATAACGAAACAAGCCTGTCTCAATGCCGGCCTTTTATTGACCCAGGATTACCAGGACCATCTACCAATTTAACTATAGATGATCGGTATTCAACCGTTCTCACACTTCCCTTTAGTTTTCCCTTTTTTGGTACCATCTATAATAGTCTTATCGCCAGTACAAATGGCTTATTATCCTTTGATATATCCAAAACAGGGGCCTTTTCACATTACGGGATTTTAAATAGTGGAGGGGGGTTAAGTGCTACTTCGGGCTTCCCACAAGATCTCCCAAGTACGTTGTATGATAGGGCTGTTATAATGGGGCCCTATCATGATTTAGACCCATCAATCACTACATCTCCCAGCCGCCAGATAAAGTTCGAGGTATTTGGAACTGCACCGAATAGAAAATGGATACTGAGCTTTTATAAGGTGCCATTATTTAATTGTGGCACTCTATTTAATAATACACACCAGATCATTCTTTATGAGTCAACCGGAGTTGTTGAAGTTTTTATTCAATCAAAAGATATATGCCTTAGCTGGAACCAGGGCAGGGCAATGATAGGTATGCAGGATTTTAACCGTACATCTTTTATTATGGCTCCGGGGAGAAAAGCAAGTGATGCGCCATGGGGCAGTGCCAATATGAATGAAACATGGCGCTTTATTCCTTCGCAAGGCCCCACGCTTTACCGCAAAGTGGAATTGCTTAATGGCGCAGGGGCGGTAATTGCTTTAGGAGACACTACCCGTATTAATGCAAATACTTTTGAATGGACATTTCCTAATATTTGCCCACCAGCAAATGCCCCAACGCTTTATGTGGTAAAAACCACTTACCAGAAAATTGATGATCCACTGACCACAATCTATAGCCTTGATACCTTTAGGGTTTTGAGAAATGCTCTTCCTGTTACAGCTACAACAACAAGCACTACATGTGGAGTTAATGGAGGAAGCATTACGGTTTCTGCTTCAGGGGGAGTACTTCCATACCAGTATTCATTAAATGCTGGGCCGGGCCAGGCAAGTAATGTTTTTCCTAATTTACCAGGCGGCACATATACTGTCACAGTTACGGATGCTACCGGTTGTTCCAATACAATTACAGTAGTAGTAACTACTACTTCAAGTTTAAGTGGAACTATAATACGGACAAATGCAAGCTGCCCTGGAGTAAGTAATGGAACCATTACAGTAACTCCTACAAGTGGAACAGCCCCTTACACTTATTCAGCCAATGGTGGCCCATCACAAAGCAGCAATATTTTTACAGGTTTAGCACCCGGACCTTACACAATAATTTTTACTGATGTGAATGGTTGTACCGGATCGGTCTCTATTACAGTTGGTCCTGGCACCGGTATATCGGGCAATGTTTCATTTACATCTGCAACCTGCGCCGGTGCAAACAATGGCACCATAACAGTTAATCCAACAAGTGGAACTGCTCCTTTCCAGTATATTCTCGATGGTGGAACGCCACAGGCTTCAAATGTATTTACCGGCGTTAGTCCAGGTACTCATACCGTTACTTTCCAGGATGCCAACGGCTGCCAGAATACAAGAACCATAACCATTGGTACAGGTGCCGGACTTGCAGGAAGCATTTCACAAACGCCATCAAGTTGCCCATCTGTAAACAACGGAACAATTACGGTAACACCCACAACAGGTACTGCACCATATAATTTTGCCCTTGATGGCGGAACCCCGCAGGCAAGTAATACTTTTTCCGGTGTATCATCCGGTAGCCATACAGTAGTTTTCAGTGACGCCAATAATTGTTCGGGCACCCTAACAGTAACTGTGGGTACAGGCGCTGGTATAACAGGTACATTTACAAAAACTGATGCTGCCTGTGCAGGTGTAAATAATGGCACCATTACTATTACCCCAACACTTGGCACTGCGCCATATCAATACAGCCTTAATGGTGGACCAAATCAACCAGGCAACAGCTTCAGCAATCTGGCACCTGGCACATATACAGCAAGCTTTACTGATGCTAACGGCTGCCAGGGAACTATTACCAATATTATCATTGGCCAGGGTGGCCCGCTTAGCTCCACTTTTGTGACTAATAATCCTCCTTGCGCCAATATAAATAATGGCTCATTGATTATAACGGCCACAAGCGGATCTGCCCCATACCTGTTTAGTTTAAATGGTGGACCTACCCAAGGCTCTGGCACCTTTAACGGATTGGCTCCAGGCACTTATAACTACGTATTTACAGATGCCATTGGCTGCAGTGGAAACGGGACAATTACTCTAACCACTAATTCAGCACTGGCAATTACAGTGGCCATGGTCATGCCGCTTTGTAAAGGAAATGCCAATGGGAGCATCTCACTTACCGGGGCAGGAGGAGTAGCCACATATCAATTCTCAAATGATTTAGGAACAACTTACCAGGCTTCAGGAACATTTAGTGGCCTCGCAGCAGGCACTTACACATTCCGGTTGAAAGACAATGTAGGTTGTACAAAAGATACTACGGTAACCCTTGGCGAACCCACACTGCTTACTGCATCTGCATCAACAATTGCTTCTACATGTAATGGTAATGATGGAACCATAACTGTTACCGGAGGTGGCGGTACAGTTGCCTACCAGTATTCGATTGATAATGGTATCAATTACAAGGCATCAAATGTATTTACGGTAGCTCCGGGCACTTATCCAAATATTAAAGTTAAAGATGCTAATGGATGTATAACTAATACAACCGCAACTGTAATTCTCACTGATAATATGTTTTTAAATGCAGGAAGAGACACAACTATTTGTGTTGGCCAGTCTGTAACTTTTCAACCTCAGACAAACCCGGAAACAAATATTTTTAAATGGAGGTTAAATACAACTATCGCCAATGACACATTGAAAAATGCAGTGGCTACACCAATAGATACAACCCAGTATATTCTTAATGCTAAATGGGGTGCCTGCCAAAGGGAAGATACCATTATAGTAAATGTTTTGCATAAGCCAGTGGCTAATGCTGGAAAAGATACTACGATTTGTAATAATACTTTTGCGGTACTAAGGGGAAGTGCAGGTAATTTATCAGGAGGCGTAAATTATACCTGGTCGCCGGCAGCAGATATATTATTACCCAACCAGCAAACTACAATTGCAAGACCGGCTGTACCGGGCATGCATATTTATACCCTCACTGTAAAAGATAATTATGGATGTAATTTCATTGTTACTGATGAAGTAACGGTTACTGTAAATATTCCTCCACCGGCATTTGCAGGTAATGATACAATTGCAGTAAAAGGAATTCCTCACCAATTATATGGCAGCGGTGGAACCAATTACCTATGGACACCAGCAGGAAGGCTGGATAATCCATTTGCAAAAAATCCTAAAGCCACTTTATTTAACGATACCAGGTTTATATTAATGGTCTCTGACAACGCAGGCTGTATTGCTTTTGATACGGTTTTTGTAAAAGTATATGAAGGGCCTACTTATTATATTCCAAATACTTTTACACCTAATGGAGATGGATTAAATGATGTTTTCCGCCCGATTCCGGTGGGAATAAGTAAAACGGACTGGTTCAGAATATTTAATCGTTACGGTGAACAGATTTTTGAAACTAATCAATGGCTAAAAGGATGGGACGGAACATTTAAAGGAAAACCACAAGGCAACGGTGTGTATATCTGGATTATTAAAGGTACAGACAGGAATAATAAGACCGTGGAAATGAAAGGTACGGTAATGCTGGCAAGGTAAAGGTTAATGGATAATTGGTTAAGTGATAATGGATAATTGCTTTATGTTTCAATAGTTTAATTGATGTAAGAATTTTCGAAGAAGTAATAATATTTTTTCATTGGCTCATCGTAAATCGTGAGCCATTTTTTTGTCGAAGGCTAATTGCCAATTGCCTTTTGAATCATTGATTACTAAAATCCTTCAACAATTAATAAGTCTGCTAATACAATGGCTGTTACCGCTTCCAGCACCACGGGAACTCTTAATGCTATACACAAATCGTGGCGGCCTTTTACTGAAAAAGATTCTACCTGTTGAGAAATATTATTATAGGTCTGCTGTTCTTTTGGTGTTGAAGATGTAGGCTTCACTGCTACCCGGAATACAATATTATTTCCATTGCTGATACCGCCAACTATGCCACCTGCATGATTGGTTTTTGTATGTCCTTTGTCATCAAGTTGGGCATCGTTGTGTTCGCTCCCAAACATGCGTGCCCCTGCAAATCCCGCCCCAAACTCTATAGCCTTTATGGCAGGTATGGAAAACACTGCATGACTTATTAAAGATTCTGCTGAATCAAAAAACGGTTCGCCAAGACCAATGGGAATATTAGAAGCTTCGCATTCAATGATGCCGCCAATACTATCCTTGGCATTTATAGCTTTTTGCAATCCCTTATCTTTATCTTTTTCCCCTCCTATTTCAAGGATTGTTGCTTTGCAACTGATATTTTTTAAAGCCAGTATTTTTTTGGCGATTACACCTGCTGCTACAAGACATACCGTAAGCCTTCCGCTGAAATGCCCGCCACCCCTGTAATCCTGGAAACCATTGAATTTTTTTTGAGCCACAAAATCCGCATGCCCTGGCCGGGGCACATCTCTTTGCTTTTCATAATCGCTGCTCCGGGTATTCTGGTTTTGAAAAAGAATAGTGAGCGGTGCGCCAGTAGTTTTATCATTAAAAACACCGGATAAAAATTCAGGTATATCATCTTCCTTTCTTGGTGTTGTGCCTTTTTGAATTCCACCTTTCCTGCGCTCAATATCCTCAGAAAAATCAGCAGCAACTATTGATAAACCCGCAGGGCAACCATCAATACTAATACCTACTGAAGACCCGTGGGATTCTCCAAAAATATTTACCCGGAATAAACGTCCGAATGAATTCATAATGACATTTTAATATTTTTTATAAATTCTGTATCAACTATATTTTTAAAATTCTTTTTATGAAGTCCCCTGATTAATGCACGGTCCCCTGTCCATAAAATGCCATTAATAAATAATGTAGTAGCGATAAATGGCAAATCATCTAAATCAATATCCCTAACCAATTCGTATGCTTTTTCTATAAGTTGATTTGGTAAAATTGAAACGGGAACTACCTGGACGTTTTGCAATAATCTAAATTTTTGCGTTTCAAATTCCAGTAAGCTAAGTTTTGAAATTCTAATTAACCTTGCAGTGTGTTTAGTAATTTCTTCAAAAGTATAATCGCTGATATATAGTTGATGATTTTTTTTAAGTGGAAAGTAATAAAATGCAGTTTTTCCATCGTGTTTTAACAGGATGCTAAAAATGAGATTGCTATCTACTACAATCTTCATTTAACTTCTTTACCAATTCTTTTTAAAATATCATTAATCAATGGTCGCCTCTCTTTTTTTATTTGCAGAAGCAAAGCATCAATATCCTTTTGTTTGGCTTTTGACTTAGAGACTATTTTTTTAAATTCTATATAATCAATCATTTGCTGAATATTCTTATCATACATTTTCCTTGGAATGCTTATGATAATATCATCTTTTGAAGTGATAGATGCCATAATTATATTTTTACCAAATTTACAATTTATCCGTCAACATTAAGTACAGCCCCTATAGCCTGCAAATGCTCATAAAAATCCGGGTAAGATTTATTAATGGCCTCAGCATCTTCAATGGTTGTCTCACCTTCTGCCCTCAGTGCTGCCACCGCAGCTGCCATAGCAATGCGATGATCGTGATGCGAATGTAAAGATGCTCCTTTTAGAATAATCCCGCCGGTAATAATCATATCATCTCCTTCCACTTCAATACTGGCACCCATCCTGCTGAAGATATCAATTAAACTTGCAGCCCTGTCGCTTTCTTTGGCTGCCAGCCTGGATACGCCGCTTATCATGGATTTACCATGGCAAT
>JBDSYV010000241.1:0-5784 GCA_040110925.1 Ferruginibacter sp.
AATACAGCATCAAAGAACGAATGCTTGTTGAAGTAGCGAAGAGTATCGAAATAGCCTATGAGCTTTGCGAACTCTTTACCATCTATGATATTGACATGGAAGTGCATGCAGACATAAATACTAATCCTCATTTTAAAAGTAATGAAGCCCTTCGTGAAGCTATGGGATATATCCTCGGGATGGGCTTTGCCTTCAAAGCCAAACCTGAAGCTTTTGCCAGTAGTAGCTGTGCAAATAAGGTGGTGAATTAAGGAGACTTTACTTCTGCAATTTTAAAGGCAGAAACCGAGATTTCTTTTTTTGCCTCATCCCAAAAACGATATAGCATTTCATTATCATCCAAAAATTGCTTAATCCTTTCAGCGGGCGTTTTGGAAAGCCAAATTTCTAATTGTAGTTTTTTTATATGGTCCGGAGTGTCATTCATTTTATTAAATCAAATGTATTTATTTTCATTTCATTTATCCATTTATGAATATAATTCCAGTCAAGCGTTTTAAGTGCTGCAAGATTGCGGATATCTTCTTTTTGCAATTCGCTATGCAATTCCTGTATCCATATAAGTTTAGAAATGAGTAAATCTTCTGCAGAAACTATATAAAGCGGTAAACCAAATAAATCTGTGGAAATTCTCCTGCCAAATTCTTCCTGGCGGTAAGCAGTATTTTTAAGTAATACAAAATCGGCTTTATAACCTGATTGATGATCAATGATATTAAATATACTTTTTCGCTTTACCGCATCCCTTACAGCAGTTTCGTCACAATAATAATCGCCTTTAAAATTTTCAATAAATAGGGGGATTTTTTCTATTGAGAGATTGATAATAAAGTCAAAATCACGTGTGGCTCGTGGAAGCACATATACACTCATAGCTACACTCCCTGAAAGCATGTAAGGAATGTTATTAGAATTGAGAAAGGTTATAATGGTTTTTAAAAATTCAAACATTCCTCTAAATTAACCTTTCCACGTAAACATTCTTACCAGCTTAGCCAGTTTTAATGCTGATGATTATGCATCATACCTGTAAGTTCTTCTGCAGAAACAGTTTTTTCAGACGGCACTATTTGCTGCGTTGTCCAGTTAAATAATTTTTCAGTAACCAGCCTGCGATAAGTGGCATCTACCTGCTTCTCATCCTTCATCATCCTGTCAATATAGCTTTCTAACCAGCTCATATCTTCCATCATATTCATTTGCCCGAAATATCGCATCACTTCAGTACGCATATTTTCACGCAACTCGTCATCAGTCACATCAAGATTGTTTTCTTTTATTATCCTGTCGCTGATCAATGTCCATTTCAATTGGTTACTAAAACCAGGATATTCCGCTTCTGCTTCTTCTGCTGTTTTTTCTTTTTCTCCACCTGTTTGCAACCAGCGTTTCAGGAACGCTTCAGGAAATTCCATTTTGGTTTCATCAAGCAGGTAATGATATACTTGGTCCTGCAATTGATTATTTGATTGGGCATCCCAATAGGTTTGTATTTCTGCTTTTAATGCTTCCCGGAAATTTTCTTCAGTGGCTATATCTTTACCCGGAAAAACTTCTGCAAAAAATTCAGGATCCATTCCTCTTTTTTCTACAAGACCAATTTTTACAATTTCTAATTGGAAAGTTTTGTTAGCAGCTTCAATATCATTTTTTTCAAAACCAAGATCCTGCAACATCATTTCCAGTTTATCGCCTTCAAAGGTTTTGTTTAATTGAAAGCTAATCGTTTCTCCTTTTTTCTTTCCGGTTAATTCTTCTTTTATAGCAGGAGCAAAATATTTAAGTAAAACAGAATTTTCTTTAACGATCCCATTTTCAACCGGTTCGCCTTTTTCATCCACTTCTGTAAACAAAACATTCAAAACATTTTCCTCGTTGTCAATTGTTTCAGGCTCGGTCATTTTGCCGCCTTTTATCTGCATACGACTTATTTCCTCTTCCAGCATTGCATCTGTAACTGCCACTTTATGGTTTGTAAATTTTCCTGCCTTCAGGTCTGCAATTTCAAAAACCGGCTTCATACCCATTTCAAAATTAAAATCATAATCGCCGGGATTGTTCATGTCAATTTTACTACTGGAAGGAAGCGGAAGTGGCTGTGCAAAAATTTGAGGCTTTTCTTTATCCAGGTAGCTGTACAATTCTTTTTCTACGCTTCTCAATATTTCATCAGAAAAAATTGAAGGGCCGTACATTTTCTTAATCATTCCTGCAGGTACCATTCCTTTCCTGAAACCAGGGATATTTGCAGTTTTACTATATTCTTTCAGCTTTTTTTCAAAAGCAGGCAGGTAATCTGTTTTTTCAAGTTTAACGGTAAGCTTTTCATTCAGCAAACCAATGTTTTCTTTTACTACTGTGGCCATAATATTTGTTATTAATAATTCAATTTTAAAAAATTCCCCCGTTTTTGGCGGGGGATTTTAAGTAGCTGTGCGGATGATAGGGGTCGAACCTACATGGATTGCTCCGCTAGATCCTAAGTCTAGTGCGTCTGCCAATTTCGCCACATCCGCTTTTCTCATTTGCAACGCCTGCCTGCAAACGGGTGGCAAAATTAAGGGAAACATGCTGAAATACCTTATCATTTTAATGCTATTATTCCTTAAGCACTATTAAGATCAATATTTCCTGTGTCCGGGTTTTTGGTAAGGGCAGGTTTTTAAATTAAATTCGTCGTTTATGCATCAGGATACAGAAATCATATTGACTTATAATTTGTCAGACGAAGACGAGAAAAAAGAAATCATCAGGCAATACCGTGCCTTGTTAAGGGTTTTAAAAACCAAATTAAAGCCCGGGGATAAAGAACTGCTCCGCACCGCATTTGAGATGAGCGCAGATGCCCATAAAACCATGCGCCGAAAAAGTGGGGAGCCTTATATTCTTCACCCCCTGGCTGTTGCCAAAATTTGCGTAGAAGAAATTGGCCTTGGTATCCGCAGTACTATTTGTGCCTTACTGCACGATACCGTAGAAGATACAGATATAACCCTCACCGATATTCAACGGGAGTTTGGGCCGGAGATAGCAAAAATTGTGGACGGCCTGACTAAAATCTCTACAGTGATGGATGCCAACAGCAGTCAGCAGGCTGAGAATTTTAAAAAAATATTACTGACCCTTACAGACGATCCCAGGGTAATACTGATAAAACTTGCAGACCGCCTGCACAACATGCGAACTATGGATAGCATGAAGCGGGAAAAGCAGCTAAAAATTTCTTCCGAAACAGTTTATGTATATGCACCTCTTGCACACAGGATGGGATTGTATAATATAAAAACAGAGATGGAAGACCTGGCCATGAAGTACATGGAGCCAGATACCTACCGCTATATTGCGCAAAAACTTCAGGATACCAAAAGAGAACGCAGCAGGTATATTAATGATTTCATAAGGCCAATAAAAGATAAGCTGGAAAAAACAGGATTTGATTTTGAGATTTATGGCAGGCCAAAAAGCATTCACTCTATCTGGAGTAAAATAAAAAAGAAAGGCGTTTCCTTTGAAGAGGTTTATGATCTCTTTGCCATTCGGATACTCGTAAATTCCACTCAGGAAAAGGAAAAAGAAGATTGCTGGAAAGTTTACAGCATAATTACAGATGCCTACAACCCTTCGCCTGAGCGGCTAAGAGATTGGCTAAGCAATCCCAAGAGTAATGGGTACGAAGCCCTGCATACCACAGTAATGGGCCCACAAGGCAAATGGGTAGAAGTGCAGATACGCACCAAGCGGATGAATGAGATAGCTGAAAAAGGCCTGGCTGCACATTGGAAATATAAAGAAGGCAAAGATGATGAGAGCCGCTTTGATACCTGGTTTCACCAGATAAGAGAAGCGCTGGCAAACCAGGATAGCAATTCTCTTGATTTTTTACATGATTTTAAGACTTCTTTCCTGGCCGAAGAAATTTACGTTTATACGCCAAAGGGTGAAATAAAAATGCTGCCCATTGGTGCCAGCGCTCTCGACTTTGCTTTTAGTGTTCACACTGCTGTGGGTAGTAAATGCATTGGTGCCAAAGTGAACCATAAACTGGTTCCGATAAGTTATAAACTGCGAAACGGCGACCAGATAGAAATCATTACCAGTGCCAAACAAAAGCCCAACCAGGAATGGTTGAATTATGTAGTAACCAGTAAGGCAAAATCGAAAATAAAAGATACGCTTAAGGATGAAAAAAGAGCAATAGCTGAAGAAGGTAAATATATTTTACAACGTAAGCTGGATAACCTGAAAGTACCAATGAACCATGCCAACCAGGATGAACTTACAACATATTACAAATTGCCTTCGCCCCTCGATTTGTTTTATGAAATTGCCTTGAAGAAAATAGATCTTTCGGAACTGAAGGATTTTACTGTTTCGGGAGAAAAATTAATTCATCCACGCACTAAACCAGTGGAAGAAAAACATGTGGCCGAACCTGATTTTAAAACGACTTCAAAAAAGGATAAAGAAGCCGAACTTATCATTTTTGGTGAAAGCAGCGATAAGATAATGTACACACTGGCCAATTGCTGTAAACCCATACCAGGCGATGACGTATTTGGTTTTGTGACTACCGGCGAAGGTTTGAAAATTCATAGAACGACGTGTCCCAATGCAGCGAGGCTTCTGGCTAATTACAGTCATAGGGTGGTAAAAACCAAGTGGGCAAAAAACAAAGAGATATCTTTTCTTACTGGCCTCAAAATTATCGGGCTTGATGATGTGGGTGTCATACACAAAATTACCAACCTCATTAGTGGCGAATTAAGAGTGAATATTTCGGCCATGACGATAGAGGCAAAGGATGGTATATTTGAAGGCAATGTAAAAGTATTTGTACACGATAAAGAAGAACTGGAAAAACTGGTAGGCGAATTACTTGCGCTTCCGGGAATAGAAAGAGTGGACAGGTATGATACGGAGTAGACTACTGGTCATTAGTCATTGGGTACTTGTGTCATTATTTGCAAATTGGCAAATGCCTATTGGTTATATTGGCCTATTGACTTTATGACCAATGCCTATTTTAAATATTTCACAAATAAAAAAACTTACAAACCCATGCAGGAACTTATTGACAAGCTTAAAACTGAAGCGGGCCTTACTGATGAACAGGCAAAAAGAACCCTTGAAGTCATCAAGGATTATGTGGTAGAAAAATTTCCTATGATGGGTGGTGCTGTTGAAAAATTATTAGAGGGGAAATAAATAAAGTCATTTTGTCAATAAGTCATTGGGTCATTATGCTGTTAATTGACCGTTCGCCTATTGACCATTCACCATTGACTTACTTAAGAATCTCCCTGCTGATTACCAGCTTTTGTATTTCACTTGTGCCTTCCCCAATAGTGCAAAGCTTGCTATCCCTGTAAAATTTTTCTACTGGAAAATCTTTGGTATAACCATAGCCGCCAAAAATCTGCACAGCATCTGTACTAATTTCTACAGAAATTTCACTAGCATAATATTTTGCCATGGCTGCTTCTTTGGTCATGGGCAGGCCACGCATTTTTAAATCGCAAGCCTGGTTTATTAATTGTTCTGCAGCTTCTATTTTGGTAGCCATATCAGCAAGCTTAAATGCAATGCCCTGGAAACTGGCAATTGGCTGATCAAACTGCTGACGTTCTTTTGCATATTTAATTGATGCTTCATAGGCGCCTTTTGCAATACCTAACGCAAGTGCCGCTATTGAAATACGCCCCCCATCAAGCACCTTCATCGATTGTTTAAATCCTTCACCAACTTCGCCCATTCTGCAACTATCCGGTACCACGCAATTTTCAA
>JBDSYV010000242.1:0-22861 GCA_040110925.1 Ferruginibacter sp.
CTAAAACAGGTAAAACCATGCTTCTTAAAGAACTGGCAAATGCCATTGCAGAAAATCATCCCGAATGTTACCTGATGATTGTACTTGTGGATGAGCGCCCGGAAGAGGTTACCGATATGGAAAGAAGCGTAAGGGCCGAAGTAATTGCATCAACATTTGATGAGCCTGCTGAAAAACACGTAAAGGTTAGCACAATAGCTTTGCAAAAAGCAAAACGCCTGGTAGAGTGTGGCCACGATGTAGTAATACTGTTAGATTCCATTACCCGTCTTGCCCGAGCACATAATACAGTAGCGCCATCATCAGGAAAAGTATTAAGTGGGGGTGTAGAGGCTAATGCTATGCAGAAACCAAAACAATTTTTTGGTGCAGCTCGTAAAATAGAAAATGGTGGGTCGCTTACCATCATTGCCACCGCACTTGTAGATACAGGAAGTAAAATGGATGAAGTAATTTTTGAGGAATTTAAAGGTACTGGTAATATGGAGCTTCAACTGGAACGTAAGCTTTCTAACCGCCGCATTTATCCTGCTATTGATATCGTATCCTCTTCTACCCGCCGCGATGATTTATTGCTTGATAAAGATACCTTCCAGCGCATGTGGGTATTGCGCAAGCATATTGCAGATATGAATCCTGAAGAGGCAATAAACATGCTGCTTAAAAACATGAAAGGCACAAAAGATAATGCTGAGTTTCTTACCAGCATGAACGGATAAAACTTTATTTTTTTTAATTCAATAAGCACTGGTTTCATTACTGGTGCTTTTTTATTTGTGATGAAATGTTTTTCATTATTTCGATGTAACCCTTTATCCTACTGGTTTTCATAGGTAAGTGGAAGAAATATATCCTGTTAAAGAAAAACAAATAAAATTTTTGTTTGATGAGCGGTAACATTTGAGATTGCTGTACGTTTACTTTCGTATAAGTATAGTTTTTATAGCCAAAAAAGTATAGCCATGATTTTTAAACTCTTAACGGGTATGTGCATAATTATATGCACAAGCCTCACCGTATTTTCGCAATCACAGCCTCAGCGAAAATTAAATGCACAGCGCACAAATAGCTCCATTAAAATAGACGGTAAACTTGATGATGTCGCATGGAAGGATGCACCACTTGCCACAAATTTTTTTGAATGGCGCCCCAATGCGGGAGCGCAAGAAAGTAATGCAAATAAAACGGAAGTGTATTTGTTGTATGACAATAATGCTATTTATATAGCCGGCTATTGTCATGAAATTACAGGAGACAGTGTATCAAGAGAATTAGTGGGCAGAGATAAGGTGGGAGCAAATGATTTTGTAGGAGTAATCTTTGATACTTATAATGATAAGATAAATGCTACGGGGTTTTATGTAACCGCACTTGGTGAACAATACGATGCTAAATATTCCAACTCCGGAAATGAAGATGGTTCCTGGAATGCGGTGTGGGACAGCAAAGCCAATATTGTAGCAGATGGATGGACATTTGAAATGCGCATTCCCTACAGCGCCCTCAGGTTTAGCCACAACACATCCGAATGGGGGTTAAACATTAGCAGGAAAAGAAACAAGGCAGGCAAACAATATATGTGGAACCCAGTATTTCCTACTATTAACGGTTTCATTAACCAGGAAGGATTGTGGACTGGTATCAACGATATTAAACCGCCTGTCCGTCTTGCATTCTCTCCTTATTTGTCTGCATATGTGAATCATTATCCCAATAAAACTGTAGGAGCTAATGCATTTACCCAATCCATTAATGGCGGCATGGATGTGAAGTATGGCATTAACCAAAATTATACGCTGGATATGACACTGATACCAGATTTTGGCCAGGTGCAAAGTGATAAGGAAGTGCTGAACCTTACACCATTTGAAGTGAAGTACAATGAGAACCGTGCGTTTTTTACAGAAGGAACTGAGTTGTTTAATAAAGGCAACTTGTTTTATTCACGCCGCATTGGTGGAGCACCCCTGCATAAATATGATGTAAGCCATGGTCCAAATGAAAGAGTAGTAGATAATCCTTCAGAAACAAAATTGATAAATGCAACAAAGATTTCTGGCCGCAACCAGAAAGGCCTGGGCATTGGATTATTTAATGCCATAACCAAACCCATGTATGCAGAAGTGGAGGACTTAACAACAAAAGAAAAACATGAAGTACTAACAGGTCCACTTACAAATTATAATATCCTGGTATTTGACCAGACATTAAAAAATAATTCTTCGGTATCGCTTGTTAATACTAATGTGCTTCGTGAAGGAAAAGATTATGATGCCAATGTAACAGCATTTGTGTTTGATATTTACAATAAGAAAAACGTATTCAACTGGTATGGGCAAACAACATTGAGCAATAGAACTGCAGAAGGGAAGAACGTAACTGGATATTCTCATCGGCTTGGGTTTGCAAAAACAGGTGGACGGTTTAATTTTAATTTGAATCAAAACCTGGCCAATACCCGTTTTGATAAGAATGATTTGGGCATATTATTTAATAATAATTATATGGATAATTACCTCTGGATAGGATATAAATGGATAAAACCAAAAAGCTTTTATAACAGGCTTTACCTGAACATAAACAATAGTGTTAGCTATCGCTACGAAGATGGTGCGTACCAAAGCCTGAATGTAAATGCCAATATTAACGGTCAATTAAAAAATCTCTGGAATGGCGGCATTGAGCTTTATCATAATGCAGCGGGCCATGATTTTTACGAACCAAGAAAGCAGGGTCGGGTTTTCAACACGTCGCAAAGCACAGGTGCAGGATTTTGGATTTATAGTAACAGTGCTAAGAAATATTATGCTGGCGGAAACCTGTCTGCAACCTTCAAAGATTTATTCGGTGGCCGTAATTATTATGCAGGCATAGAACAGCGGTACAGGTTCAATGATAAGTTATCTGTATCACAAAATGTATCATTTACACCGGCAAGAAATGCGGCAGGTTTTGCAGGCTTTGAAGGCAATAATATTGTCTTCAACAGGCGGCACCGGAACACAGTGGAAAATGGGCTTGGTATAAAATATAACTTCAGCACTAAATCGGGCTTAACCCTAAATGCCAGGCATTACTGGAGCGAAGTAAAATCAAAACAATTTTATACCCTGCAACAAGATGGGAGGCTTGCAGAAAACAATACCTACAGCAGCAACAGGGATTTTAATGTAAATCTTTTTAATGTAGATATGGTTTACACCTGGCAATTTGCCACCGGCAGTTTCATGTACATTGTCTGGAAAAATAATATCCAGAATACAGAATCTGCAAACGGATATTTTAAAAACCTTGGTAACACTTTAGGCACAATGCAGAATAATAATTTATCAATTAAAATTTTGTACTACCTGGATTATTTATCGCTGAAGAAAAAGGCTTAGGTAAGATTAGGAAAATAAACAGAGGCTGTCTCAAAAGAAAAGTTTCACACAAAGAAACCAAGAATATAAAGTAAACAACGAAAAAATAATATTGATAAACAACAAATTACTTTATTTGCTTTGTCTTCGTTGTCAGCGTTGTGTGAAAAAATATTACTTGCGAGACAGCCTCATTTTTAAAATAAAAATGATTTTACCTCAGCATTCCCTTCGGCACTTCTTTCTCCAATAAATATTTATAAATGAATTTTGTTTTCAGGTTTTGGTAATGTGCGGCTCTGCCACCGCTAATGCCATGTCTTGAACCGCTATACATCATAAATTCAAAATCTTTTTTTGCGTCCTGCAATTTACTTATCAGCTGTATGCTGTTTTGCAAATGCACATTTTCATCAATAACGCCATGTACTATTTGTAACATGCCCTTATACCTGTCAACATAGTTTAATACCGAGCTTGTTTTATATCCCTCAGCGTTATCTGCATGTGTTCCCATATAGCGTTCTGTGTAATGGGAGTCGTACAAGGTCCAGTCGGTAACGCTTCCGCCTGCCATGCCGTGTGTGAATACATCAGCACCATAGGTAAGTGCATAAGCACTCATGTAGCCACCATAACTAAAACCGGTTATGGCAATCTTTTTTGCATCTGCCTGCCCATTAGCTATCAGCCATTTTACCATGCTGCTATAATCTTTGGTTTCCCAGTAGCCAAGGTTATGATACATATAATTCACGCCTTCCTTACCAAAGTGCCCGCTTGCCCTATGATCCATTACAACCTGGATCAATCCTTCTTTAGCATAGAACTGCTGGTTGCCGCCAAGGCTCCATGTATCCCAGGCGGTACCAGCATTAGGACCGCCGTAAATGGAAATCAAAACGGGATATACTTTTCCTTTTTCCATGTTCACAGGCCAGGTTACTTTCATTGGTAAGTCGTACAAACCATCATCAGATTTTACCCTCAGGAATTCTGTTTTGGCGAGTTGGTAATTATTAAATTCCGGGCCTTTGCTATCGCCGAGGTCTTTTATAAGCTTTCCTGTATTGCTTATCAAAGCCAGTCTATCCGGCGTGCCCACGTTACCATAACGGGTAATAAAATAATTGCCGTCTGGCGAAAAACTCATTACGGTATTATCAAAATCCCCTGAACTTAATCGCTGCAATTTCTTTCCATCAATGTTTACTCGATACACATCTTTACTTGCAGTATTTTCCCTGCCACGTGCACTGAAGTAAATAATGCCTTTTTTTTCATCTATAAAATGAATGGCCGTTACAGTATATCTTCCATTGGTAATGGGGTTAATTAATTTACCATTAATATCATAATTGTAAAGTTGTTTCCAACCGCTTGCATCGCTTTGCAGGATAAAGCCTTTGCCATTTTTATAAAACTGTATTCGATCATTATCATCCAAATCCACCCAGGTTTTTTGCTGCTCATTGTAAAACTCTTTTTTGTTACCTGTTGCAGGATTTACTTCCCATATTTTCAGGTTGTCCTGTTTGCGGTTCATCCATTGTACCAGCAAGGCACTGCCATCGGGTTGCCAGTAAGGCATACCAAAATACTGGTCGTCCTTCTCGTTGATGTCAGCCCACACTGCATTGCCACCTTCAGGTGAAACCATGCCCACTTTTACTTCAGGATTTTTATCGCCCACTTTTGGGTAGCGCATTTTTTCTACATACCCGTTTTTACCCGTTGCATCGGTTATTGTGAAATATGGCACCATGCTTTCATCCGTTCTGAAAAAAGCAATCTTCTTACTATCGGGGCTCCACCAAAATGAGCGGTATTGTGAGCGGCGCCCAAGTATTTCTTCCATATATACCCAGCTTGCATAACCATTCAAAATCACTTCGCTGCCATCGGTGGTAAGGCGGGTTTCTTTTTTGGTAATGATATCTACAGTGTATAAATCATTTTGTTTAGTGAAGGCAACAAACTTTCCATCAGGGCTTACTAATGCATTTACCTCAGGGAATGTATCATTGGTTAATTGTATGTCTTTATCATTAATTTTAATGAACAGGTCTTTGTTTTTGGTATAAGGAGAAGGTTTAACAGGTACTAAAGACGATTTTTTATCGTCGTCATTGGCTTCTCTTTCAATGCCTGTTTTGGCATCAATGATGTATTGTTTACCCTCACGCATAATGATAAAATGCGTATTGTCTATCCACCTTGTTGCAGAAGGAAGGGTTTGTATAATGCCTTTAAAATTGCCTTTAAAATATTGTTCATCTCCAAGAGGTTTTTGCTGGGCAAAACAAAGTGTTGCTATAAGGCTTAGCAAAACTGAAAACTTAATATTAATCATTGTTATAGCTTCTTTTTATGAAAATAAGATTGGCAGCCAAGATAGTTTTTTTAGATGTTAACCTGCCAGTATTTTGATAAACGGATCTTAAACCTTAAAGAAATCATCAGTTCAGAAAATATGAAAAAATAAATTACTACCTTTCCTTTCCTGCAAAAAGCAGTACAAAAAATCCTTTTTTATGATTGTAATAGCATTGTATAACCTTAAAGGCGGCGTAGGAAAAACAGCTTCCTGCGTGAATTTCGCTTACCTCGCTGCAAAAGAGGGCTATAAAACCCTGCTTTGGGATATTGACCCGCAGGGGTCTACTTCATTTTATTTTAAGGCTAAACCCAAAGTGCAGCCCGGCATAAAAAAAATGGTGAGTAAAGATGCCAATCTGGAGAATGTAATACTGGCTACCGATTATGAAAATCTGGATTTGATTCCTGCCGATGCATCGGCAAAAAGCCACGACATAATGATTGAGGAAATGAAGGGCAGTAAAACGCGGCTCAAATCTGTATTGAAGCAATTTGATGGGGAATACGATTTTGTATTTATTGATTGCCCACCGGGTTTTTCGGCCCTGAGTGAAAATATTTTTAATGCCTCAGATATAGTTCTCATGCCGATTATACCAACAACCCTTAGCGTAAGAACTTATAATATGGTGAAAGATTATTTTAAAGAAAAGGACCTTGACAGCAATAAGATGATGTGCTTCTTTACAATGACGGACCTTAGAAAGAACATGCACAACGAAATAATGGAACAACTATACAAAGACAAAAAGTTTTTCCAGAATTATATTCCTTATTTATCTGACGTGGAAAAAATGGGTGTACACAGACAGCCCATTGAAGAATTTTCACGTAGCAGCTATGCGGCCAAATGTTACCGTGAGTTGTGGACCGAGATTACGGAGGGCGTTTTAGAATAGTGAATGGTGAATTGTGAATTTTTAACTTCTTGAACCTTAAAACCTTTATAAACCTTATATTATGAACAGAGCACTCTCTAGCTGGTACAGCCCCGCACTTGGAAAAGATATGCCAATAGCCGCCTATGGCGATTATGGATTTGCTTTGCTATTAGTACCTACGGCGGCTGCAGATTACCTGGAGTATGAGCGCTTTCAATTGATGGATACGCTTGCACCATATATTGATGGGGGCAAAGTGAAAATCTTTTCTATCAACAGCATTAATAATGAAAGCTGGCTGAACGGGGAAATTGCAGGTGAGCACAAAGCCATCAGGCAAAACCAGTTTAATGATTATGTTTTTAATGAGGTAGTGCCGTTTATAAAAACAAATACTTCTGCTGAAACGCCTATCATAACCTGCGGTGCATCTTTTGGCGCTTTGCACAGCATGAACCTTTTTTTAAAAAGGCCGGATCTAATTGATGGCGTGATTGCCATGAGCGGTGTTTATGATCTTACGGACTATACAAAAGGATTTTATGATGACCAGGTGTATTTTAATTCACCCATTCACTATATTCCCAATTTAAACGACGAATGGTATTTACAAAATATCCGCAAAAGCAATCATATCCATATTCTGACTGGCAGCGGTGATTATGAAGATCCGCAGGCTTCCCGGAATTTTTCAGGGGTGCTTTATGATAAAGGTATTCAGCATGAACTGGACATATGGGACGAAAGCTGGAAACATGACTGGCCAACATGGAGAGCAATGCTGCCGTTATACCTGGAACATAAATTTTAATGCTTAAAAACTTATTTCGCCTCCTGGATTATTAAATCTGTTTGTGTACTTACATACATGGTAGGTGTGCCGCCAGTATTCACTACTTTTCCTTTTACGCAAATTTGTTTTCCTTTAAGTACTTCGGTGAGGTTGTAATTAAAATTTATAATGTCTTCCTTCTTTACAAAAACAGTGAACACCTGGTTAGGAAATTGTTTATCCAGGTTAATCAAAATATTACCTGCCTTACTTGCCCTTGCGCCTACTACTGTACCGCAAACATGAATTTCATCATTTTTGTTCACATAGTTTTTAGCAATTAAACTGTTGAAATAATTGCGGGGCATAAGATCCTGGTTCATGGGTTCTGCATCCGTCATATTTTTCTCGGGAAGCCAGTAGGCTGCATCTACCTGGCTTTCCAGTTGCTCCTGTAAATTCTTAGGAAGATTATTAAAGAAATCCAGGCCAGTTCTTGCTTCAATAGTATTAATATCCACTGCATAGCTATATAGTGGTTTATCAATAGCCGTATTGGGCATGATGAATCCAATAGCCTTTTTATGTTCCAGGTCAAGAGCAATCTTCCAGAAATATTTTGGAATGGCTACTTTATTTATTCCTCTCTCAATCCTGGCTAAGCTATCATTTAAAATGGGTCCTGTAACCACATACAACTGTGTGCCCGGGTGTGTGTATACGTAGGCCCTTATCGCATCTTCCACGTCACCCCAGCCTCCGCGGTTAAAGTCTGCTACCTGAGGACTCATGTTGGAATAAAAATAAGATTCGGATAAGGCAATTTTAGACCAGCGGAAATCTGCAGAAGGTGCCAGGTGACCCCGGTCAAATCCAAAGGCATCGTAACTAAAAGTTCCGTCTGCTTTTTTTGTTTTTAAAAAATAATCGGCTTCTGCAGCACTTCTTGTTGTTACCAGGCTATCTTCCCTAAAGTCATTTGTTCTTGTAATTACGCCATTTAAAATATCGGGGCTGATGATATGCGCTACCCAACGGGCCTGTTCATATTTTTCTACATAAGCGAGGGTGTAGGCAGCATGTTTAATTAATTGCTCGCCGGGCTGCACAGCTGGAAGGCCGATGTCATTTAGATCTGCCTGAATTTTTTCCAGTTTATAAAACTCCAGTTGTGCGGCAACCTGTTGTTTTTGTATTTCCAGTTGTGTAAGCTGCAGGCTGGCTGCTTTTATTTTTTCGCCAATAGATTGGCCATAAAATACAAAAGAGGCTACTGACAGCAATAGCGTTATTGCGGTTTTCTTCATGCTTGAAATTAGACCTGCAAGATAGAACTTAGGACGGTAAGACTAAGTCAAAGCAATATAATTAACATTCATATCCACGGCTTGACTATCCGGCTATCTCATTCAATCCCTTCACCAGTTTATCCAAATCTGCAATGCGTGTATATACATGTGGCGTAATTCGCACACAGCTGATATTTTCCCAAACAATGCCTACAGTGTGTATTTTATATTTTGAAAACAAGGCGCTGTCCAGCTCTGCAGGTGTCATGCCTTGTACAGATACGCCGCAGATAGCGCAGGAATATTTAGGGTTTAAAGAAGTGTGCAGTTTAATTTTTGGATTAGTTTTTACCGCAGATGCCCAGTAATTCTTAAGGTAATGTATGCGCTGTTGTTTACGAGCGGGGCCAATGGCATTGTGAAAATTGATGGCTTCACCAATGGCCTGTTCAATTGGAAAACTCCTTGTTCCCAGGGTTTCAAACTTTCTTATGTCGTCGCTTTCAGGGTTATCGTTGCATACCAGCGGCCAAAGCTTGTTGATCTTTTCTTTTTTTACCCAAAGCATTCCACTGCCAATGGGTGCACTTAAAAATTTATGCAAGCTTGTACCAAAATAATCCGCACCGAGTTCCGGTACTTTAAAATCGAGCAGACCGAAAGAATGTGCACCATCTACCAAAACTTCAATGCCTCTCTTATGCGCCATGTCTGCAATTTTTCTTACTGGCATAATTTGCCCAAGCCAGTTAATTACATGGGTAATATGAAGCAATTTAGTTTTGGGTGTAATGGCTTTTTCAAAGACGTTCACAATGGCTTCATCATCTTCCATGGGAAACTCAAAGCTGATTTGTTTGTAAACAATGCCTTCTCTTGCTGCCCTCTGCCTCCAGGCATTAATCATGTTTGGATAATCCTGCTTTGTGCCGATAACTTCATCTCCTTTTTGCAATCTTAAACCAAAAATGACAGTATTTAATGCTTCTGTAGAATTGCGGTTGATAGCTATTTCTTCCGGAGATGCCCCGGCAAGTGCGGCAAGCTTTTCTCTTAATGGTTCGCGGCCCTGGTCCAGGATACGCCACATAAAATAGGATGGGCCTTCATTTGATAATTTGTTATAGCGGTCTAATGCATTTTGAACAACTAGCGGTGCAGGGCTGACTCCTCCATTGTTAAAATTAATGATATTTGGATTTACCGTATATGCATCCTGGATGACTGACCAGTAGTCTTCATCGGTTACAGCTTCCTGCTCCGATTTGCCAAGCATTTTTTTATTTGCCTCGTCAAATGACGCTGCGTGCAATTCATTAAAAAGGTTATGAGTAGAAAATGCACCGGTTAATAATCCGATTTTCTGCAAAAATTGGCGACGCTGCTGCATGGGTTTTTTTTAGCTAAGAGAATAAATGAGAAAAGGAGTTAAACATAATCTTCAACTTTCAACTTTATTCTCTTTTTGATTTCACAAGAAAGATAAACATTGATTAGCTAAAAAGAAAATGCAAAAAAAAGTTGCCTTTAAAAGACAACTCAAATAATTTAAACTACATTTCGTTCCTTCTCCCCTCGGGGAGAGGGTTAGGGTGAGGGGCTTTACCTTGTCATTGTAGGTAAGGCTTTATCTCTTTTCATCATCTCATCCCTGTTTGCCATTTCCCATGCAGTATAAAAAATCATTCGTACCCTTTTTTCGTAAAGGCTGAAATTTATTTTATCTACTGTATCCGTAGGTTTATGGTAATCAGATTTAAGCATACCATCATAAAAAAACAATACCGGAATGCCTTTCCTGGCAAAATTATAATGATCGCTTCTGAAATAAATTCTATTAGGGTCAGCGGGATCATCAAATTTATAATCTAGTATCAACTTAGTATATTTTGAATTCATTGTTTCGTTAATCAATGGTAAATCGGTGCTTAGTTTATCATGACCTATTACATACACATAGTTTAAAGTATCATCTCCTTTTCTTTCCGTATCTATTCTGCCAACCATATCAATATTTAAATCAACAGAGGTTTTGTCCAGGGGATATACAGGGTTATTACTGTAAAATTCACTACCTAATAATCCTTTTTCTTCACCACTCACCGTCATAAAAACCATTGTGCGGCGGGGCCCATACCCCTCAGCTTTTGCTTTGGCAAATACTTCTGCCATTTGTATTGCCGCACAGGTTCCGCTTCCATCATCGTCAGCACCATAATAAATTAATCCATTCCTCATTCCAAGGTGATCGTAATGCCCGGTTACAAATACGTATTCATCTTTCCTGTCTGTTCCTTCTACAACACCCAATACATTGCTGGCATTGGTTATAGTTCTGTATTTTTTATATTCAAATTTTATGGATAATTTTTTATCAAAAAATAAACTTGAATTAAAAGGCCTGCTTCCCCTGGCAATTGCAACAATACTATCGGCATTTACCCCCAGTAATTTTTTGGCAGATGCATGGGTCAATATTGCATAGTTAGGAAGAGGAGTCGCAGGCGGCCGTGGGTAATACATATTTGTCTTACGGCTGGTTTCAAGGGTTCTCTGGTTAAAAGTTTCCTGCATAGGGCTGATAACTAAAACGCCTGCAGCGCCTTTAGAAGCAGCCAGCGCCAACTTTTTGTTCAGGCCGGGGAATGTCCAATCACTGCTGCGCTCAGTACCTGAAACTAGATATTTATTTTCTAGACGAGGCTCACCGAGGAAAAGGATTACAATTCTATTCTTTACATCCAGGTTGCTATAATCATTGTAATTGGCATCTTCAATGCCGTATCCGGCAAATACAAGTTTGTCTGCTTTGAATTTCCCACTTTCATTTTTATCGGCAGGTATAATGAAGTCTGTTCCATACTCAAGTTTTGTATCACCTGTTTTTAATTCAGCTGATATCATACTATCGGTATACAATGGATAAAACTGTTGATATCCATTTAAGGAAGCCGGAAAACTAAGCCCGTTTGCTTTAAACTGCGATTCAATATATGCTGCAGCTCTGCGCTGGCCTTCGGTGCCTGTTTCACGGCCCTGCATTTCCTCACTGGCTATAATTGAAAGCTGTTTTTTTAAAGCATCGCCAGTTATCATTTCTGCATAGTGGCTTGCCTTATCTGCCTGAGCAAAACTGCTAACAATAGATAAGCATAGTGGTAGAACCAAAAGGAATTTCTTCATGAGGAAATATGTTTAGTGGGCAAAATAATGGAATAGGTAATGTAGCAAACGCCAAATTATACAAGTGGTAGAAAATTAGGGTGTGTGAATTAACTGGTAATTTTTTCAACACGATTTGCATGACGGCCGCCCTCAAATGCTGTGTTCATAAATACATCAAGCATCTTTTCAGCATCTCCATCTCTTACAAATCTTGCGGGGATACAAATAATATTTGCGTTATTATGTTTGCGAGCAAGTTCTGCCAGCTCTTCGCCCCAGCATATTGCTGCCCTGATATTTGCATGTTTATTTGCTGTAATAGCCACTCCGTTTGCACTGCCGCACAGCAGGATGCCAAAAGAAGCTTCCCCCGATTCTACCGCATCGGCAACGGGGTGTGCAAAATCTGGGTAGTCCACCGAATCTTTATTATAAGTGCCAAAATCTTTATAATCCATTTTTTCACCTTCCAGGAAGGAAATAAGATCTTCTTTACAATCAAAGCCGGCATGATCGCATCCGATGGCAATAGGTTTTTTCTTATCAAAAGTATACATGGCAAGTAGTTTAAGACAATAGTCAATGGTCAATGGTCAATGGTCAATGGTCAATGGTCAATGAATACTTACAAATTTAAACCAACCTTGCCTCAACTCCATTCTTTTTCTTCCTTCAATTTTTGCTTATCTACACGTGCCGCTAACATTACACTTATTTCGTATAACAATAATAGCGGAATGGCAACAATAGTCTGGCTTGTCCAATCTGGTGAGGGTGTAATTATTGCCGCCAGGATGAGAATAATTACAAAGGCATACTTGCGGTATTTCCTTAAAAACGGCGCAGAAATGATCCCTATTTTTGCCATTACGTAGGCCAGGATGGGCAATTCAAAAGAAATACCGCAGCCTAATACAATGCTGTTTATTGTATCAATATAATCATCCAGGGTAGGCATATATTTATATGCCCCTGTGTTGCCCAGGGTAAAATTTGCGAGGAAATTAAAGGTAAAAGGTGCAAGCAGGAAATAGCCAAAAGCTGCACCTGCAAAAAAGCAAAGTGAAACCCAAAAAAGACTTCCCCGGCTATATCGTATTTCTTTAGGGGAAAGTGCAGGCTTTATAAACCTCCAGAGTTCATAAAAAAGATAGGGAAATGCTACAATTAAACCACAAATCATAGCAATGGAAATTGCTGACATGAATGGGCCGCTCACGGTATTTCCCTGCAGTGGAATGCTTACAGGGGGCATGCATAAAGCTTCGCCAAGATGAGCCCAATGGCTAAAATTGCAAAGGGCAGAATAGGTGATAAAATTAGAATTGGCAGGTGCATAAATCACATTGTCAAAAATCCAGTCAATTTTAAAAAAAACGATTATTACCGCTACCAGCCATACCGCTACACCTCGTACAAGGTGCCAGCGTAATGCTTCCAGGTGGTCAACAAAACTCATCTCTGCTTTGTCATCCACAGTTTTTCTTCCACCAAGTTTTTTTAGAAATGTTTTTCTGCCTGTCTTTAGTTCTGCCACTTAATTTTTTTTCAAAGGTAAGCCGAAGATAAATTACACCACTTCCTGCATTTGAACGCTGCCGGTACGTTTCAAAACTCCCCATCCTTGTAATTCTCCTTTAATAGCCATTCTAAAGGATCTCATGGCTATATAATACATCACCTGCCTGTAAATAAACCGCTGAGGGATTAGCCATAATAATTTTTTATAATCTGCTTTTTCAAAACTAAATGCAAATGCAGCCCCTGCAACATCTACCAGGCTAAATACACAATAATAAAAAACAATATGGTTAAGACTAGCAGGTACTATGCCCGCCGCTGCAGCTAATAAACTAAGGATAAGCACCAGGTCCGCAAGCGGAGCAAGCAACGGCAAAATTACCTGAAACATGAGTATATTGGGCATAGCTATCATCCCAAAGTTTTTATACCGGGGATTTAAAAATGCTTCTTTATGCTTCCAGAAACTTTGCATAACGCCAAAGTTCCACCTGAAGCGTTGCTTTAAAAACTGGGATAAGGTTTCTGGTGCTTCTGTATAGGATATAGCTTTGTTACAGTTTCTTACCTGGTAATGATTTCGGTGAAGCCGCATTGTAAGGTCACAATCTTCTGCCAGCGTATCTGTAGTAAATCCTCCTGCTTCTAATACTGCAGCTTTTCGAAATGCTCCAATAGCCCCAGGCACAACTGTAATGCAATTCAATAAATCAAATGCTCGGCGATCAAAGTTTTGTGAAGTAATATATTCAATGCTTTGCCACCTGGTAATC
Source organism: Ferruginibacter sp. (assembly GCA_040110925.1). GTDB lineage: Bacteria > Bacteroidota > Bacteroidia > Chitinophagales > Chitinophagaceae > Ferruginibacter. Next base: position 14,143 of record JBDSYV010000242.1, read on the forward strand.
ATATTAATTTCGTTGCCCACCTTTACATTGCCCGCTACTGCCCCTACCTTAGCTTCTTCATCAAAACGCTGCATTAATTCTGAAACAGCATCTGATTTCAGTTGGGTATCACCATCTATGCATATTACAAATTCGTGGCTTGCCATACTTATTCCATAATTTAGAGCTGTTGCTTTGCCCCCGTTAGCTTTTTTTAATACAGTTATATTTTTGTGGGTTGCAAAAGTTTCCTTTGCGATGAGATAAGTATCATCTTTACTTCCATCATCCACAACTAATATTTCAATATAAGCGTATTGCTGGTTTAGAATGCTCTTGATAGTTCGGCAGATATTCACCTCCTCGTTATATGCTGGAATAATTACGGTTACCGGGTATTGATTTTTATTCAGCAGCGCAGCCTGTTCCCTTTTATTTTGAATGAGGGCTAAAACTGCCATGATAAACATTCTACTTACAGACAATACAATTCCAATGATAAAAAGTGAAAAAATAACCTGGGTAATCCAATAACTGCTTTCGGCAAAAAAGAAATTAATGTTCATCACCCAGTTGTCGCTGGTAGCAGGCATTTCGGGCATTACATCAGCTTTGGTTTTTCCCATCAGGTCGGCAATTGTTGTAAAAACATAGCCTTTGTTTTTAAAATACCTGATAATTTTTGGAAGTGCATCCACGGTTGCCTGCCTGCTTTCGCCACCTGCATCATGCAGTAAAATAATGCTGGCATTTCTTTCTTCTACCTGCTTCACCACCCGGGCAAAAATAGAATCGGATTTTGCTTGTGGCTCCCAGTCCATAGGGTCTATACTTTCGCCAATAGTAAAATAGTTTTCCGTTTTACTTCGGGCAATGGGTTCCAGTTCTTCAAAAGTCTGGGGTTCACTATCCGCATTATATGGTGCCCTAAAAAGTATAGTACTATGCCCTGTAATGCATTCTATAAGCAGGCGGGTAAGTTTCATTTCAATATTGGCCCGCTGCAGGCTCATATTGGCAATATTACTGTGGGTAAATGTATGGTTACCAATTTCAAATCCATCTTTATAAATGCGCTGAAGTAAGGGTATGTTTTTTTGTGCCTGGAGGCCAACGATAAAAAAACTGGCAGGTATTTTTTCTTTTTCCAGGATATCTAATATCAGTGGAGTGTATTTTTCGCTTGGGCCATCATCAAAAGTTAAAATCAGTTTATGTCCTCTTCCTTCTGTAGTATCCTCAGCAAATTTTTGAATAATATAACCTGAAGGCAATTGGATATAGTGTTGCTCTGCAATTAGCTTTTCAGTACTGTCAATATCCAGTTCAATACTACCTTTTTGTGGGCTGTACAACACATTCAGCACCTCGCCTTCTCCTGTAAATCCAACTGTAGGCGAAGCAGGTATTGTTTTTAAAAGATTAAAATCAAAAGGGTTTTTTGCTATGCTGGCATTTGATAAATTCCTGTTATAGAATGACCATATCCTTTCGTCTTCGCTTCCCAGCCTCCATATGGCTGTACCTGCAGTTGGGTATTCATCATTAAAGCGGAGGATATTAAAAACGGTAGCCGCATCAATAAACCATACTTGGTGTTTGATGGTATTGGTTTCTCCATGTTGGCCGGGCTCATCAATAGAATAATTATAATGCAGGTTATAGCTATCATTATCATAAATAATGGTGGCACTTAGTTCTCTTGCTTTGTTAATAGCGTCAGTAAAGGTTAGTGCCGTAGTAGTGCCATCCGATGCCCAGTCGTAGCCATAAGCACCAATACCCAATATTATTTGGTGGGCAGGTACTTTATCTGCCAGCCAGTCCAGGTTATCTTCAATCCATTTTTGAGAACTGATGGGCCCCGGACCCTTGCTGCCATTAAATTCATCATAGGCCATTAAGACTAAATAATCATTGAAGACTGACAGGCTTTTAAAATCGTAATCATTATTCCTGGGTTCCACATCAATACTTACCTGAAACCCTAAAGGGTGCAGGGTATTATAAAGCGATTGCTGAAAACTGGTTAATGGCGATGTGGTTTTTTCTTTCAGTTCTTCAAAGTCAATATTTATCCCGGCAAAATGATAGAAGCTTAATGTATCTGCTAATTGTTTTATGAAAGCAGCCTGTTTTGTTTTATCATTTAGCAGTATATGTAAAAGGTCCCCGTCAAAATCTTTTTTGGACGAATTGAAATTGGTAAGCATAGGGATAATCTGCAGATTTTTTCTACGCATGGTGGCCAGTCCTGCACTGTCAATGCGGGTTTGCAGGTGCATCGTATTGGTATCAATAAAAAACCATTCTGCAAAAATGGTATTTAAACTATCACCATATTTCCCTAAAACTGGCAAAGATGTCCTTGATGTCCAGGGCGTATAAAAGCCAGCTCTAATATAGGCAGGACTATTAGATTGAAGGTTTGTTCCTGATTCCACTTTTTCTTTTCTTTCCAGGAAATCTTTAAATCCTTTTATTTTTCTATTCTTACTGTACGAAAAAGTAAAAGGATGAGAGGGGTCCAGTTTAGTTTCATAAACTTTAGAAAGTAGAGTGAGGTTTGGTATAGATGGTAAGGCTCCACGAACAAGAGCTAATACAAGTACCGATATTAAAAAAATAAATAAAAATATAATAACGCGGCTTGTCCATTTTACCCTTTTCCACCGTTTTGAGTCCGGGGTCTGAAATACCTGTTTGGATTGTTCCATAAACTTTAAGTAGAAAAACTTTTACAAAGATTCTAATATGAGCAGGTGGTTTAATGCAATAAGTTGTTGCTTAACGCTGAATTAACTTATTGAGGAAAATATATTGGGGATTAGGTACTTGACTGGCAGGAAAAAGGAAGGCCCTTGTAGAAACAAAGGCCGTTTACCAAAACTAACTGCTTATGAGAAAATTGACTATTAAATGTGTTCAGTGAGAATATTTTCAAATACGGTGCCAAAAAAAATTCCGGCCCCGGAAAATTGTAATAAAAATGTCTTATTTATCTAAGTTCCTTGGCTGGTAAGCTTTTCAGCATTTTCAGCAAATTGCAACGCATCCAAAAATTCTTGTATATCGCCATTTAAAACGGCATCAAGGTTATAAACAGTAAGTCCAATTCTATGATCAGTTACCCTACCTTGTGGAAAATTATACGTACGTATTTTTGCGCTCCTGTCTCCGGTACTCACCAGGCTCTTTCGCATATGGGCTGTGGCTTCTTCTACCTTTCTTACTTCTTCATCATACAGCCTGGTTCTCAACATTTCCATGGCTTTTATGCGGTTGCCAAGTTGTGAGCGATCGGTCTGACACATCACTACAATCCCGGTTGGCTTATGGGTAAGAAACACCTTGGTCTCCACCTTATTTACATTCTGCCCGCCTGCACCACCGCTACGGGCCGTTTCCATTTTTACATCCGATTCTTTCAGGTCTACATCCACTTCTTCGGCCTCGGGCATTACAGCCACAGTTACAGCGCTGGTATGCACACGGCCACTGCCCTCTGTGTCCGGCACCCGCTGCACCCGGTGTACACCACTCTCAAATTTCATCGTACCATATACATCATCTCCTGTAACTTCTACCTGCACTTCCTTAAAACCCCCAACGGTTCCTTCACTTTCGCTAAGTAAAGCGGTTTTCCAGCCTTTTTTCTCGCAATATTTCATGTACATCCTTAGCAGGTCCCCTGCAAAAAGTGAGGCTTCATCACCGCCAGTGCCCGCACGAATTTCAAGGATGGCATTTTTCTCATCATAGGGGTCTTTTGGAATCAGCATATTGCGCAATTCCTTTTCCATGCTGTCTTTTGCAGCTTCCATACCGGGTAATTCCTGCTTTGCTAACTCCCGCATTTCATCATCATCTGCGTTCAGAACTTCTTTATTAAATTCAATATCCTCCAGTAATTTTACATACGCATTTCTCGAATTCACAATTTTTTCCAGACTGCGGTATTCCTTGCTCAAAGTGCTGTATCGCTTATTGTCACTCACAATTTCAGGATTGGTAAGTGCAACACCCAGGTCGTCAAATTTTGCTTTTATTGCGTCAAGTTTATCCAGCATGTAATTATTTTATTTTTTTTGAAACCAGCAAGAGTACATTGCTCAACTTTTGTTGCCCGCCCGGCTGAAAAATTTTATGTTTAATAAAAATTTTAGGCCATTCGGATGGGTGTCATCTGCCTACCGTCAGGCAGGCTCGCTTGTACTGTATATCTTTAGTAGCATTTTTTAGTGCTAAAGAGCCGCAAAATTACGAATATCAACTATGGCAACATATAGAAAAATAAGAGCAGCTAAATTGTTTACTGGAATTACAATACTGGAAGGTGATAAAGTCCTTATTTGCCAGGCAGATGGCACTGTAGAAGATATTGTTGAAATAGAAGAAGCGGGAGATGGTATTGAATTTTTTCCTGGTATGATTTCCCCAGGCTTTGTCAATGCTCATTGCCACCTTGATTTAAGCCATCTTAAAAATGAAATTCCTCATGGAACTGGCCTGGTAAATTTTGTACAGCAGGTGATGGCAAAAAGAAATGAAAAGTCTTTGGAAGAAAAACTTGAAGCGATGGAAAATGCTGCAGAGGAAATGGTTCATGCCGGAATAATAGCGGTTGGAGATATTTGTAACGGTGTCGAATCCATTCCTGTAAAATTAAAAAGCCTCATTGACTGGAAAAATTTTGTAGAGATAGGTGGGTTTGTAGATAATACTGCGCTGCAACGTCTGGAACAAGGTTTAAAAACGGAAGAAAGGTTTATTCAAAAAGGTATGCATGCTCAAGTGGTTCCCCACTCGCCATATTCTGTATCCAAATCGCTTTTCGGGCTCATCAACGAACACAGCTCTGGGCAACTTATCAGCATACATAACCAGGAGGCTGCGGCCGAGAATGAATTGTATAAAAATAAGAGCGGAGAATTGCTGAAACTGTACGATAACCTTGGAATAGATATTTCCGGCTTTGAAGCAAGTTGCCAAAACAGTTTGCCATCCTGGTTGCCACATTTAAACAACCAACAATCCATCATTTCTGTGCACAATAGTTTTAGCAGCAAGGAAGATATTTTTTTTGCTAAGAACTATGCTGTAGACAATCTTTCAGCTTTGCATTTTTGTATTTGTATAAATGCAAACCTGTACATCGAAAACACTTTACCACCAATAGAAATGTTGTTGGAGCAGAGCTGTAACATAATTATTGGTACGGATAGTTATGCCAGCAATAATCAACTTAGCATTTGGGAAGAAATTAAAACCATTCAAAAAAATTTCACCGCCTTTAAGTTAGAGACAATTTTGGGATGGGCAACAATGAATAGTGCACGGGCATTGCGCTTAGATGATAAACTAGGCAGTTTTGAAAAAGGTAAAACACCAGGTATAGTGCATATTTATGATAATGTAGCGAGCCGGATTTTATAATTCTTAATAAAGTCTCACCCGGCATTCTGCGATAGGAAGTGTAATAGAAAAAAATAAGTGGAACTAAGCCTTTAACGCAGTTGGAATTTCTCATCCTCCCAGCAGTTCAAACAATATTTTTAATGTTTTCATCTGCCCGAAATCCGGGATGTGCAGGGCATAAAATTCCTGGTAGCGATACAATAAATTTCGGCGCTTTTGCTGGTTTAGTTTTATGTGAGACAATTCTCCTGGCTGCATCGTTTTTAAAAGTTCGGCGGTTATCAGGGCTTCTTCCGCCTGCAGGTAATGATGATGAGTTGGTTGAATGTGGGTAAAATTTCCATCCATCATATCTAAAAATATATCATCCGAAATGGGAAGATGCCTTACGTCATCTGTTAATCTTAATCCAAGGAAATGTGTGAGGTGAATGGTAAAGAATAATGGAAAATTTGCTGTTACCGCAGCCTCTGCTTTGTCAAGCTGCTGGAAGGAATCTTCGCAAAAATAAAATAGTTCTGGATTGCTTTCTGGTTGCTTGAGGGTTTTGTGCAACAGCTCAACCATGTAAAGTGCTATACAATTTTTCATTACATCACTAAAAATATGCTGGTAAAGAAAAGACCAGTTGTTTTCTTTAATGCGGTGTATGGCTTTTAGTTCATTGTGATATACTTCCATATCCAACAAAGCGGCAGGTTGAAACATGGCTGCTTTGTTGCTGCCTTTTTTAGATACCCTTGCACCATTCTGCATATAGGTTTGAATGCCGAAAAGCTCAGTAAATATGGTTACCACGAGGCTGGATTCGCCATAGCGAATACTGCGTAATACAATTCCTTTTGTTTTGAATGTGGAAGACAATGGGTTGTTTTAAAATGCTTAACCCATCGTAGAAAGTTCTATTACCATGGGAGTATATTTATGGATGGTAAAGTTATGCCTTGCCTCTTGGTTTGTGTCAACACGGCTGGTATAAACCACGAAATTGAAAACTATGGTAATGTTCAAGTGCTATTAAAATAAACTTTCTTTGCAAATTGATTTAAACTTAACCATCTATGTGGCAATACCTTGGAAAATGGGTCATTCGATACCGGTTTATTTTATTATTTATTTTATCGGCCCTTACAGTTCTGATGGGTTATTACGCCAGCAAGGTTACCCTCAGTTACGAATTTTCAAAAGCAATACCGACTGATAACCCAAAATACAAGGACTACCTGGCATTTAAACAAAAGTTTGGGGATGATGGAAACCTCCTGGTTATTGGTATACAAACGGATAGTTTATTTACCCTAACAAATTTTAGACTATACCAACAATTGGAGCATAGTTTAAAAAAGGATAAGTATGTAGAAGATATTTTAAGTATCCCGGGTGCAGTCAATTTTGTAAAGGATTCACTGGCAGAAAAATTATCTGCACAAAAAATTTTCCCAGCTAAAATTGACAATCAGCAAACCTTAGATTCTCTTAAAGCTATTTTTTACAACCTGCCTTTTTACAACCAACGGTTATACAATAACCAATCGCATAGCTACCTGATGGGTGTGCGAATGAATAAAGATGTACTGAACACATCAGGAAGGACGGTTATCATAGAGAATCTAAAAAAGAAACTCGACAGTTTTGCTGTAACCAGTAAAATTGAAACACATATTAGTGGGCTTCCATTAATAAGAACGGAATTGGCAGACCGTATTCAGAGGGAAATGAAGCTGTTTTTAATTGTTTCTGTTGTTTTAAGCGCATTTATTTTGTTGTTACTTTTCAGGTCTTTCCCCACCATGTTATTATCACTTGCGGTAGTACTGGTAGGTGTTATATGGACAGTAGGCATATTGTATTTATGCGGCTATAAAATTACACTGCTTACTGCGCTTGTGCCATCACTGGTTGTGGTAATAGGTATTCCCAATTGTATTTATTTTTTAAACAAATACCATACTTCCTACATACATTCCGGCGATAAAAATGCAGCCTTAGTAACCATGGTGAGTAAGATGGGTATTGTAACCCTTTTCTGCAATATAGCAGCGGCTATCGGATTTGCAGTTTTTGCCTTTACAAAAAGCGCCATTTTAAAAGAATTTGGCGTGGTAGCAGGTTTAAGCATTATGGTGATTTTTGTAATATCTTTTATCATGTTGCCTGCTATATTGAGCTATCTCTCTGCGCCCAAAGCCGGAGAATTAAAATACCTGGAAAGCAAATGGATAACCAGCCTGCTGATAAAACTTGAAGATTGGGTTTTCATGCACAAAAAATCTATTATTGGGATTACTATTCTTGTTATTTTATTTTCTGTAGCTGGAATGATGCGTTTAAAATCGGTGGCTTACATAGTAGATGATTTACCTAAAACGGATGTTATTTACAAGGACCTGAAATTTTTTGAAAAAAATTTTAAAGGCGTAATGCCACTTGAAATTGTGGTAGATACAAAAAAGAGATATGGATTAACCGGGATGAAATCCCTTGCAGTTTTTGAAAAAATAGATTCACTATCTGCATTCATTGCTGCACAGCCACAGATGAATAAACCATTAAATGTAGCTGAAGGGTTAAAATTTGTGAAGCAAGGTTTTTATGAAGGCGACAGCAGCAATTATGTTTTGCCCAATGCTTTTGATGGTGCCTTTGTGGGTGAATACCTGCGACCTAATAAGGACAGCAATGCATCAAATAATAACTTAAGTAAAATGCTCAGTGCCTTTATTGATAGTGGTAGGCAGGCAACCCGAATTAGTGTAGGAATCGCAGATGTAGGCACATTGGAGTTGCCTGTTATTTTAAAAAATGTGGAGACAAGGGCAGGCCAGTTGTTTGACAGCAGTTATAAAATAACTCTAACAGGCACAAGTATTAGTTTTCTTGAGGGCAGTAGGTTTATCATAAACGGGCTGAAAGAAAGCATTTTATGGGCTTTCCTGTTGATCGCCCTTTGTATGCTATACCTATTTAAGTCTTTGAAAATATTAGTATGCTCGCTGGTGCCCAATATTATTCCATTGCTGATAACAGCAGGCATAATGGGCTGGGCCGGGGTTCCGCTGAAACCCAGTACAGTACTGGTTTTTAGCGTAGCTTTGGGGATAGCCGTTGATATAACTATACGATTCCTGGTAAATTATAAACAGGTATTACCAGATAGCCCAAGCCAGGAGGAGGCTGTAAAAAGCACCTTAAAGCAAACAGGTTTAAGTATTATTTATACTTCTCTTGTACTTACAGCCGGGTTTATCATTTTTTGCGCCAGCAGTTTTGGCGGCACTTTTGCGCTGGGATGGCTTACATCCATCACTTTATTTACCGCCAC
>JBDSYV010000243.1:0-12908 GCA_040110925.1 Ferruginibacter sp.
CAAGATTCATCATAATTGCATCCTGCGCTATGCCCTTCCATACAGAAATATTTCCAGTTTCTTTCCAGTACAAATAGGCCAGGATGCTTTTAGTTCCAGCACCATCCGCATGCATAATGTTTACGAATGCCTCATCATTACCCAGGTAATCGGGGTAAACTTTACAAAATGCATATTTAAACAAACCCTGGTCAAGATGCTTTACCGCTGCATGTACTTCTTCTTTTTGTGCCGAAACACCACGTTTTTTGTATAAACTCATAGTTAATTTTATATCCCTGTCGGCGGTTTTAAAATCCCTGTCGGCGGTTGCAAACCCCGGCAGTGGATGGTTTAATTAATATATTTTCATCCGCCGACAGGGCTTGCAGCCGCTGCCGGGGACGCTGCCAGAGATACAAAACTAATTGCCTGCAGCCAATAAACCATTTTCAATTATCAACTACATTTGCACCCTTTATGCATGTTTACCGGAATATAAATAATTTGCCCCGTTTTGAAAATGCGGTGGTTACTGTTGGAAGCTTTGATGGTGTACATCTTGGCCATAGAAAAATCCTGCAACAATTAATTTCAGAAGCTGAAAAAATACGTGGCGAACCGGTGGTAATTACTTTTTACCCACACCCAAAACAGTTTTTGCAGAACCTTACTACTCCACTTCTAAGTCTGAATACTGCGTCAGAAAAATATGCCATATTGCATAAGGCTGGAATTGATCATATTGTGGAAGTACCTTTTGATGAGGCCTTTTCAAAGCTTAGTGCAGATGAATATATAAAAAGTTTCCTGGTAGATAAACTGCATCCTCATACCATCATAACAGGCTACGATCATCGCTTTGGCAATAACCGTGAAGGTGATTATCATTTGCTGGAAACTGCTTCTGTAAAATATGGATACCATTTAATAGAAATACCTGCACATATTCTCAAAGACATCAACATCAGTTCTACTAAAATAAGGGAAGCCTTATTGGAAGCTGATATAGAAACTGCTTCTGCATATCTTGGATATGATTATTTTTTCTCAGGAATAGTTGTTGAAAGCAATAAACTGGGCAGAACGCTCGGTTATCCCACAGCAAATCTTCACATACAGGACGAACATAAATTAATTCCGGGCAATGCTGTATATGCAGTTGAAGTAAAGATCAATAATGAAGGCAATTATAAAGGAATGATGAATATTGGTGTTAGGCCAACTGTGGATGGTAGTCACCGGATGATAGAAGTAAATATTTTTGATTTTGATAAAGAGATATATGGCGAAATGCTTACTGTTACCCTTAAAAAATGGTTAAGAAGCGAACAGAAGTTTAACGGACTTGACGCTTTGAAGCATCAATTAGCTATAGATAAAGAAAGAGCAAAATCTTATTTATGAAATGTGGGAACACGCCAGTAGTAGTTGGAACGCACGCCTGTAGTAGTTGGAACACGCTTGTAGGCGTGTTCTTATATGATCATTTTTACCAGCATTTCTTTCATTAGTGTATAGCCTGGTGTGCCACTATCTCCAATACCAATGCTTTTCAGGTTGTAATGATGCAGTAATAACAATATTTTTTCTACACCTTCATAACCATAATTTTTCATGGTATCCTTTCCTTGTTTTACGGCGATAGGGTTATTATAGAACAATGATTTTATGGCCTGTTCACTCATGCCGTAAGCCGCATATACTTTACTGAAATGAGCATAGATGGCTGGCAAAGCCATTTGAATGGCAACTGCTTTGGGGTTATGCTCAAAATAATTGATAATCTTTATTGCACTTGCTAAATCTTTTTTTACAATTGCTGCCTGCAATTCAAAAACATTATACTCCTTGCTGATGCCGATATATTTTTCAATATCGTCTTCATCAATTTCTTTCTTTGTGGTAAGGTTAACTGCAAGCTTTTCGATTTCATTTACTATACGGCTAAGGTCATTGCCAATATGTTCATGCAATAAAGCCACAGATTTTGGTTTAATACTAAATCCCCTTGATTTTACATAATCTTCAATCCATTTAGATACATTTTCGTCCCTGAGTTTAGAAGAAGCAAAATATTCTGCTTTATCCTTAATGGTTTTATAGAGATGCGTTCGCTTATCCAGTGTTTTTCCCTTATAAGCAATGATAAAAATGGTGGATTCAAGAGGTGATTTGAAATAAGGCTCTAATTTTTCCAGGTCTTTCATGTGCTGGGCTTCTTTTAACAAAACCAATTGCCTGTCAGCAAACATGGGATATCTCTTTAAGGCATTAGTTACTGAAGCCCACTCGGCATCCTTTCCATAAAATATGGTCAGATTAAACTCAGCCTCTGCAGGGCTCAGTATATGGTGCTCAGCATATTGTATTAATAAATCAATATAATAATCTTCTTCACCTTCCAACCAATAAAGCGGTTTAAAATTGTTTTTCTTCCAGCCTGACAAAATTTTTTCAGCACTCATATTAAAATTTAATTTTCCAGTTTAATAACAGATATTAGCAGAATAATTAATAACAAAATTTCTCTTTGGCACAGTTTTGGAAAATAGGTTGCCGAAAATCAGAATCCTTTCACGAAAATATCCATTTATAGTCTTAACCTTTACTTGTTTTTTATAGCAACAAACAATTTTAATAAGAAAAACCTTAAGTTATGGCTTTCGAAAATTATCCAGAGGCAGAAAACCCTCAACAAAAAAAAGTAGAAACTACTACAACTACAAACTCACGCAATAATATGCGGTCAATTTTAACTGGTATATTAGTAGTTGCATTGTTAGGCACCTGGGGATATATTATTTACGATAAAAATAAAACCAGGGAAACATTGGATCAAAAAGAAACAGTAATTGCCTCTACCTCCACTCAGCGTGATGAACTACAAAAAGAACTGGAAGATGCAGCTATGAAATATGATATGCTGAAAACGTCCAATTCAAAAAAAGATAGTGCCATAACCGCAAAAGACAGGGACATTGAGGATAAGAAGGTGCGTATTCAACAATTGCTCAATAAACAAAATGCAACGCAGTCAGAATTGTCAGAAGCAAAACGATTGATAGCTTCATTAAATGGAGATTTGGAAAACTATCGTACTCAAATTGAAGTACTGCAGGGACAGAAGATTCAACTTACCCAGGAGAAAGCGGTGGTAACGCAACAACGTGATAAAGTGCTTAAAGATTTTGATTCAGCAACTGTAGTCATTAAAGAAAAAGAGGACCTGATCAATGTTGGTTCTACCCTTCATGCCTCTAACTTTTCAATTGTTGGTATTGATGAAAAAAGTAGTGGTAAAGAAAAATTAACTTCAACTGCTAAAAGGGTTGATAAATTAAGAATAAGTTTTGACCTGGATGAAAATATGCTTGCGCAAACAGGACCTAAAGAAATATTTATTTGCATCACTGCTCCTGATGGCACGCCGGTATCTGTTGAAGCACTTGGCTCTGGTACTTTCAGCACAAGAGACGGACAACAAAAAACATTTACGCAAAAGCTTGATGTAAACTATACTCAGGCTAAAAAACAAACAGTAAGTTTTGACTGGAAACAGAATTCAAATTACAACACTGGCAATTACAAAATTGAAGTATATAATAACGGATTTAAAGTTGGAGAAGCAAGTAAACCATTAAAGAAAGGTGGATTATTTAGCTAATTAAAAAATTCCCCAAAGGAAACATAATATCCATGTAAAGATCACCAGGTTCAGATTAGATCTAATATTTAGGGCAGCAACGAAAGTTGCTGTCTTTGTTTTACATGCATTTCCTTAAAGAACTATTTTCACTTTATAGGTATTTTTAAATCATCAAAACAATGCTCGCACTGAAGCCCTGCCTGTATGAATAGTTTGCCCGGCACCAGGTTTTCTTCCCTCGTATTGAATTGTCATTTCAATATTGTTTCCTAGTCGTTTTGTATATTCTGCATTCCATAAATAATTCTGCCCGGGTTGAAGCCCATCTAATAAAATATAGCCTACAGTAGTATTTGCTGCCCCGGTATAGGCATCAAATGCTATCTGGTGGTATGCAAACTTTGCCGTTATGCTGCTACTTGAAAGTATGTTGTATTTTATTTCTGATGTCAATGCATGTGTAGAGGATCGCTCCATTGAGTCTATACGATTTGCCTTGGTTGAATATTCATAACCAATGGTGGCCCGCAAATTACTCTTATACACATAAGATAAATTTGGTTCAAAAGCATGTTGCAGAATATCATAATTCCTGTTATCAAATTTAGCTGCAGAAGTGCTCAGCAAATTTTTCACTTCCCTGACGTTTATGTTGGTTACAAAATTTTTGTTCAGGTTTATTCTTATCCTGCTTCCCAGGTTGCTCAGGCTCCTGCTCTCCACACCATAAGCAAGTAGCGATTTTCCTGTAGATTTACTTTGCGTAAATTCCAAACCCCACCTTGAACTTGTACGGTTGTAAAAATAAGTATTGGAAAAAAATGAACTAAGCGTTAACAATGTTGAATCAACTAGTTTTTTGCTGAAGGGATTAAAAAGAAAGCTGCCGTCCGCAATTTGCTTTTTATTTACCTGCAGGGCCGAACTGGTATTGCTGCGCCATAATAATTTCTTCAAGCCGGATAATGGTTCAGTTTTAAGTATTGCTTTAGGGTCTAAACTGAGACTGTAATTGAACTGAAGATAATTTGCTTTTACATAAATACTTCCTGGTGTAAAAATTCTTATATATTTTTTTTGGTCCTGGTAAATAGCTTCTTCAAATTCATTTAATTCAGGAATACCGTTTCCGTTATAATCAATCCAGGTGTATATCCCCTGCCCTGCTGGCACTTCCACGTAAGTATATTCTCTTCGCTGCTCCCGCCCACCGCCTATTTCGTAAAGAATATTCCCATTTACAAAACCCTTCCATTCATTAATATAATATTCCGTGCGGCCTAGTAAGCTATTATCTGCTTTTTGTCTGCTCAGGTTCTGATTTAAAACTGTTAGCCTTCTATAGGTTGCAGTTAGTTTCACCTGGTGTCTTTCATTTTTCAATAATTCTGTGAAGAAATTATAGTTATTGCTTTTGTCGGCGGCTTCAAGATTATTTTTCACAGGCAAGAAATCATTCCTATGATAATAAGAAGCACCCCATTTATTCAGCAATGCCGGGTTGGAACGCAGGTACAGCTCATAAATATTAAAAGCAAAGCTAAACTTGGAAAGCGTATCATAAGTTTTGTTTAGAAGCTTATTGTGTTCACCGGTATATTTTACACCTGCTTCCATAAGCCTTAAAGTAGGAAACGATTTTTTGATATCAATTGTGGGCCTGAAAAAATTTCCTTTTTGTTGCAGGTTATTTATTGCTGTATAACTAATGATATTTGTAAACCTGAAATTTTTATAAGCACTGTAATGGTTTATCCGGTGTCTCCACCCCATGTAATTGTCACTTCGATTATAATTTGTCAGGTCATACTGTATCCGGTTTGCTTTACTGTCGTTTAGTTTAAAAGAGACATTGCTAATATGTTCATCTGCCAGGGCAGCATCAAATGGCAGGCTCCAGTCACGAAGAAACTCTACATTTCGTAAACGTTCCAGGGCATGAAATCTTTTTTGAACATATTCATAACCCAGCAATGATTGAAGATTGTACTCCTTTCCAGCAAGCCTTATTTTTTTTGCATCCTGTTGTAAAATAAATTTTGCACCATAGCCTATGTTATTGCTTTTGTCCTTTGATGAAAAAAGATTTACATCATAATTACTTAATGCAGCTTCTGCTTTTAAAATTGTATTTTGTTTAAATAAATATGTGCCTCCCAATGTAAATACCTGTAATTTTTTTGGCGTTACCAATAATGATACCGGCTCCCAGTCGCCTTGTTTTTGATTATTAATACCTGGTGCTACCCACTCAAAAAGTTTCCCATTGGTAGCATTTAACACCTGGCGGTAATTGCCACGCCCGGGGCCCAGGTAAGTAAACGAAAGATTGTATAGAATATCAGATGCATTGGTGGATTGTACAAAAACAGAATCATGAAGTGTTACATTGTAAACCGTATCAATTTTTTTATATAGAATTTTACCTAACGAAAAACTATCTCTCACCGCATTCTGGTAATAAGCATATTGAGTGCTATCACCCAGGTCTGCCAGGAATTGTTTTTGATTTACATCCAGGGTTTGATCGATAGCTGAATTTTTTGCATCACTGCTTGAATAAGCGCCTGCATTAATGTTAACTCTCTTGCCAATACTTACTTCATCGCTTATATATATTTGTGAATTCAGGTAATTACGATCTGCATATTCAAATTCTACCTGTATCCTTCTGTCCTTATTAATTTGCCTTTTTGGTGTGAAGGATATTTCTGCTGTATTATAATTTATTACATAATCATTGTCCTCTCCCCGTTGTAATAATTCACCATCTATGAAAACCCTTTCTGTTCCTGCCAGCACAACAAAGTACAATTCATTATTGGCTCCCTTAAGCCTGTATGGCCCCTGGTTTCCTTCTAATGGCACAAGTACGTTTCGGGTAAATTTACCTTTGGCAATAGCACCGCTTACCAGCAAAGAATTATTAATATTTTTACTTATTTTATTATCCGTTATAAATGAAATGCCCTGCAACCTTTTGTAAAACTTAAGGAAATAAGTTTTGCTCTCCCTTATATCAATATCACCAAAATTTGCCTGCCAGCCTTTCTTTTTTACCTGCATATAAATCCTGTCAAAGTCACGTAGATCCTGTGTATTGCCATCAGGTTGTATAGGGATATTATTGTCGGTAATAGCGGCTGTAAACTCAAGGCTATCTCCAATAAAACCATTCAACTGCAGGTTCATGGTGCTGTTAACTACAGCATCCTGGCTGTTCCCAAATGATATTGCCCTGCCAAAACTGCCTTCCGAATGCAGACCACCAAAATCAAGAAATGGATTAGTTTGTTTGATTGAATTTTTTATAGTTAATGGTTTTTCGGCCAGGAAATTATACCGCACACTGTCATAATTATACCGTTGTTTTATGGCATTAAGTTTAAAAGGAAAAACCCGGTAAGTCACCAGTACACTATCAAATGAAGGTTTGATCAGCCAATGCAATCTGGCATTTATTTCATCAAGTTTATATGTGCCAGGTGATACATTCAGAATACTGAATGTATTTGGTGCAATGGATGAACTATCAAAAACAGTTGGATTTATTGTCGTGGAAATCCATTTTTTGCGAAGGTTAGATAAAGGATTTTGCTGGGCCGATACCCCTTCAATAAGCAACAAAAAAACCAGGCACAGGTATATGAATTTATTTTTCAACCAGTTTCTTAAATGGTGAGCCTAAAATTAGAATTTTATATAAGATGCTGAATAAAGCCTATTAGCTGCAAGTGATAAATACCTGCTGCTAATTTTGCCAAAAATACCTATAATACGGTTCATTGGGGGCAATAAAAAACCTTCCTGCTTAAGAAGGTCGAATAAATTTTGATGTAATTTTTATTCTTCTGATCCTAATCCTGCTCCAAGGTATTCCCTGTTCATCCTGGCGATATGAGATACAGAAATTCCTTTTGGACATTCCGCTTCACATGCGTAAGTATTTGTGCAATTACCAAAGCCTTCCTGGTCCATTTGTGCAACCATGTTGAGTACCCTTGATTGTCTTTCTGGAAAACCCTGTGGCAATAATGCTAATTGAGAAACTTTGGCACTAACAAACAGCATGGCACTACCATTTTTACAGGTGGCCACACATGCTCCACAGCCAATGCATGATGCAGCTGCAAATGATACATCTGCATTTTTTTTATCTATTGGAATGGCGTTGGCATCTACGGCATTGCCCGTGTTCACGCTGATAAATCCTCCTGCCTGTATTATACGATCAAAAGCTGCTCTATCTACAACCAGGTCTTTTATCACCGGGAAAGCCTTGCTGCGCCAGGGCTCTACCACAATGGTATCGCCATCTTTAAAAGCCCGCATGTGCAACTGGCAGGTGGTATTTTGCTGCCATGGACCATGCGGTTGGCCATCAATGTACATACTGCATGCACCACAAATACCTTCCCGGCAATCGTGGTCAAAAGCAATGGGTTCTTTTCCTTCGCTTATCAATTCTTCATTCAGTACATCAAACATTTCCAGGAAACTCATTTCAGATGAAATATTTTTCACCGGGTAAGTTTCAAAGCTTCCCTTCGTTTTACTGTTCTTTTGTTTCCACACTTTCAGTGTGAGGTTCATGTGGTAATGTTCCATATCCAATTATTCAATTTGATAATTTGAAAATTTGAAACTTAATAGCTTCCAATTGTGAGAAGCCTCTCATTGTCAAATTTTCAAATTGGTTAATTTTCAAATTATTTATAACTCCTCTGTGTAGGTTTCACAATTTCAAATTCTAGCTTTTCCTTATGAAGGTCCCAGAAACCATCGCCTTTATGTTCCCAGGCTGCCACATAACTGAACTTTTCATCAACTCTCTTGGCTTCACCTTCATCAGTCTGGCTCTCTTCCCTGAAGTGCCCGCCACAGCTTTCATTGCGGTGTAATGCATCAATACACATCAATTCTCCCAACTCTATAAAATCGGCTACCCTTCCCGCCTTATCCAATTCATTATTCAAATCTTTTATTTCACCAGGTATTTTTAAATCAGACCAAAAATCTGCTTTTAATGCCCTTATGTCTTCTATGGCTTTTTGCAACCCTTCAGCATTACGGGCCATACCACATTTGTCCCACATGATTTTCCCCAGCCGTTTATGAAAGCTTTCTACGGTTTGCGTTCCTTTAATATTCATCAGTCTGTGCAGCCTTTCATTTACCTCGTTTTCTGTTTGTTCAAATGCAGGATGATCGAGCGGTATAGAAGCCGTTCGTATATCATCGGCCAGGTAATTTCCAAGTGTATAAGGAATTACAAAATATCCATCTGCAAGCCCCTGCATGAGTGCTGAAGCACCAAGACGATTGGCACCATGGTCACTAAAATTTGCTTCACCTAAACAATATAATCCAGGAACGGTTGTCTGCAATTCATAATCTACCCAAAGCCCTCCCATAGTATAATGAACAGCCGGGTAAATACGCATCGGCAATTCGTATGGATTTTCGCCTGTTATCTTTTCATACATTTCAAACAGGTTACCATATTTTTCCTCCACTACTTTTTTCCCCAGGTCCCAAATAGATTTATCCTCAGCTTCTTCATTTCCTGTTTTACCTGCCTCTATTTTTCCATATCTTTTTATAGCATCAGCAAAGTCAAGATAGACAGCCATTCTTGTAGTGCCCACGCCATAACCCGCATCACATCTTTCTTTAGCTGCTCTTGATGCTACATCACGTGGCACAAGATTACCAAATGCAGGGTATCTTCTTTCCAAATAATAATCTCTTTCTTCTTCCGGTATGTCAATGGCTTTGCGTGTGTCATTTTGCTTTTTAGGCACCCAAATGCGGCCGTCGTTTCTAAGGCTTTCACTCATAAGCGTAAGTTTGCTCTGGTGATCGCCACTAACAGGAATACAGGTTGGGTGAATTTGCGTAAAACATGGGTTAGCAAAAAATGCACCTTTCTTATGTGCCTTCCACGCTGCTGTTACATTACTACCCATGGCATTAGTACTCAGGTAAAAAACATTGCCATAGCCACCACTGCATAAGAGTACGGCATGGCCAAAATGTCTTTCTAGGTCACCGCTTATAAGGTCCCTTGCTATAATACCCCTGGCTTTACCATCAATCATTACCACATCAAGCATTTCGTGGCGGCTAAACATTTCCACAGTGCCTAAAGCCACTTGCCTTTCAAGGGCACTATATGCACCCAACAACAATTGTTGACCAGTTTGTCCAGCAGCATAAAACGTACGCTGCACCTGGGTTCCGCCAAAGGATCTATTGCTCAGTAAGCCACCATACTCCCTGGCAAAAGGAACACCCTGCGCCACACATTGATCAATAATAGCAGTACTCACTTCCGCAAGCCGATGCACATTGCCTTCCCTGGCACGATAGTCACCACCTTTTACTGTATCATAAAACAAACGGAAAACAGAATCGCCATCGTTCTGGTAATTTTTTGCAGCATTAATGCCACCCTGCGCTGCAATGCTATGTGCCCTGCGTGGACTATCCTGGAAACAAAATGCTTTAACTTTATAACCCATTTCTCCTAGCGAAGCTGCAGCTGATGCTCCGGCCAGGCCAGTGCCTATCACTATTATTTCAAGCTTACGTTTATTGCTGGGGTTTACCAGTTTCACATGGCCCTTGTAATCGCTCCACTTCTTGTCCATTTCCCCGGTAGGTATTTTTGCATCTAATGCCATATTGGTTTGATTAGTTTGTTTTTTTTGAACCAGCTATTGTACTACCATTAAACATCGTTGTGTCACTCCCTTCTACTTTCACAGCTACATTCGGCCATTACACAATCCACTGAAAATAAATGGCCAGTGGCATAAGTATAAACAGGATGGTAATTATAATGCTATACCCTGCTCCCAACGCTTTTATAATCGGTGTATATTTTTTATGATTTAAACCAAAAGTTTGAAACGCACTCTGAAATCCATGAAGCAAATGCCAGAACAGCGCAATCACACCCACTATATAAATTAGAACTACCCACCAAAGGCTAAAAACTTCTTTCATCTCCACAAACAAATCATGTGGCTCGTCCCCGTTGTACAAGGCAACCCTTGCCCCAATCCAGAAATGAATTAAGTGTATAACCAGGAAAATCAACAACAATGATCCTAGCAATCCCATGCTACGGCTATACCATGTGCTATTTTTTTCTGGTTTGTTTTTATGGTAAGCTATCGGCCGTGCACTTCGGTTTTGTTTCCATAGTAGTAAACCCTGGATGGTATGCAGAATTAGCCCCGCAAATAAACCCACTTCAAGAAAACGCACAATCCAGTTATGACTCATAAAATGGCCAACGGTATTAAAAGTTACGCCACCATCATTCAAAAAAATGCAGGAATTTATACCCACATGAACTATTAAAAATGTTATCAGGAAAAGACCGGTAAAGGCCATTACGAATTTTTTGCCAATTGAAGAGGTCAGAAACTGTTTCCAGGCCATATGGGAATGTTGATATTTAAAAAAAATTCTGGCGCAAAAGTACGTCAGCAACGCCAGAAAAAAATATTATTCAGAATTTTTCATAGCTGTTTACTATGATAGATATCATTCTTAAGCTGGAAATAGCTTGTATGCTCTTGCCAGCAATATTTCATAATAATCTTCGAATCATTTCATTGTCTACTAACTGGAAAATCATATCCGGCTTTAATGTGCGCCATTGCGGAAGTTCAATAAGCTCCACATAATTAGTAAGCCTTGCCCTTCTAAAATCGTACTTGCTTTGTTCTGGCATATCAATGATGACCACCCAGCCATTATCATCCTCCAGTTGTTCATGCCATTCCTCGTAATAACTATCATCGCTGCTATGAAAATTCAATACGTTTTCCGCAATTAAAATAAATTTTGTAATGCCTTGCCTATACATAAGATCAGTGACATCACGCCTCAATGTCATGATATCATTCTCTATTGCATCGTTCCATTCACCCAGTAATTCTATGATGGCATAATGCTGCTCATAATCTGTAAACAAAATTTTCATGTATAATGTTCGGGAACCAAAGTCATCCCATTGAGGATGTATATAATAGTTGTACAGCGTTTGTGAATATTCAAATTCGCTATAAGTTCGGCCATAAAAAGGTGATTGCATATCCTCTTCTGCACTGTATAAATGCCGCCAGTTATAATATGGTTCAATGTCCTGCATTAATACAAAATTCCAATAAAAATGCCGGAAATATTGTTACAGCGCAAAATTATAATTGTAACCAATGATATATCCTTTCACATCCTGGCTATCGTAAATAAAAAAATAAAAATGCCAACTGGGAAAAGATATATCTGATTTATAACGTATAAAAATAATTTTAAATCCCTTTAAGAATCCTATATTGTAGGTTAAATTGACTGTGAGGTAATCTCTAATTAAATGTTGGTCCCCATTGACCTTAAGCTGACGGTCAGTTACAACCTACAAAGCGCTCTTGGAAATTCATGATCATTTACAGAGTTAATAAAAATTATTACAACTGCAGGCTATGAATGCTTATTCTTATTTAAAGGAGCTACTTCCGTCAATGAGATCCTGGTAATCGTTATATTTTGTTTAGCTGCAAGAAATGTATAAAAAAAACATAACAGCCATGAAAGCAAAAACCATCAAAGAAAAATCAGTAGCAGAAATTAAGATAGCAATAGAGCAAGCTCTTGTTGATGGTTTTAAACCCACATTAGCGATTGTATTTATCTCGGTCAAACAAGACAGAGAAGCAATCGTTAGCCTCCTAAATGAACAAGCGATTCAAATATTCGGAGCTACTACATCGGGCGAATTCATCGATGGAGAAATTGAAGAAGGAAGTTGTGTCATCATGCTGCTGGATATGAAGCGGGAATATTTCAGAATAATTTTTTCAGAAACAGGTGAGCTTACAACATTTGAAAATGCTGTTCAACTTGGTATTGAAGGAAAAAAAACATTTACCAATCCAGCATTCATAATCGTTTCCGGTTGGTTGTCGCAGGATGGGGAACAAATTATTGAAGGCATAAACAAAGGTTTTGGCAGTGATGTTGCCATTTTTGGTGGCATGGCCGGTGACGACCTTAAGCTTGAGGGGCCGGTGGTTTTCACCAATAAGAATAGCAGCGATAAAGGCCTGCTGGGGCTAATCATTGATAAAGATAAAGTAGAGATAAATGGCATTGCTACCTGCGGCTGGAAAGCAATAGGCACAGCCAAAACAATTACAAAAAGCACCGGCAACATTGTCTATACCATTGATGATAAACCTGCGCTGGATATGATAATAAAATACCT
>JBDSYV010000244.1:0-3804 GCA_040110925.1 Ferruginibacter sp.
GTAGGTGCCGGTCAGGTGACTGAGATTTTAAAATAAGACAAGAGATAGCTGCGTAGCTTTTAGCTGTTAGCTGTTAGCCAAAGGGTTCTGCTAATATTAAATTGACTATCTTTAAAAAATAATGCTAAAAGCTATTGGCTCACCGCTAATAGCTTTTAGCTTTCTTACGGGCATGGTGCAACGGTAGCATACGGGTCTCCAAAACCTTTGATCTGGGTTCGAATCCTAGTGCCCGTGCTAATGAATTTGAAAATGGAAAAATGGCTCAATGTGCAAATGGTTACCAGGCACAGCTTTTAATTTTCAAATTGTCAAATTGTCAAATTGTCAAATTGTTATTATGAATAAAATCTCTGTTTTTGTAAAAGAATCTTACCACGAACTGGTAGAAAAAGTTAGTTGGCCTAAATGGGATCAACTGCAGCAATCTACTATGATTGTTTTGGGTGCCACCCTTTTTATTACAGCTATTGTAGCCTTGATGGATTTTGTAGCTAATGGCTCAATGAAATTTATTTATTCTTTATTTAAATAATCATGACAGAAGAAATAAATACGGTAGTAGAAAAGCAGGAAAAAGAAAACAAATGGTATGTGCTTAGGGTTGTGAGTGGAAAGGAGCGAAAGGTGAAAGAATACCTGGATAAAGATATCGTTCGTAATGGCTGGGATAAGGCTATTAAACAGATATTCCTGCCGGTAGAAAAAGTATACAAGGTGCTGAATGGTAAAAAGGTGATGAGGGAAAGGAACTTCTATCCAGGCTATATAATGATTGAAGTAGCTGATGGAAAACTGAATGATGATATCATACAGCATATCAGCAATATCAGTAATGTTATGCACTTCCTGACTGATGGCAAAGGATCTAAGGGTAATATTATTTCTCTGCGCAAGGCGGAAGTAAATAAAATGCTGGGTAAGGTAGATGAAATGAGTGATGCAGGCGGAATGACCATGAGTGAGCCATTTATCATTGGTGAGACCATAAAAATTATTGACGGACCTTTTAATGATTTCAATGGTGTGATAGAAGAAGTGAATGATGAAAAGAAAAAACTGAAAGTACAGGTGAAGATATTTGGCAGGGCTACCCCGGTAGAGCTTAGCTACATGCAGGTGGAGAAAATTGTATAGGCCTCACCCCGACCCCTCTCAACCCCATCCGCCCTTTGGGCACCTTCTCCAAAAGGAGAAGGACAAAGAAAGGAGAAGGACAAAGGATGACATCTGTTTGGAGAGGGGCGTGAAATCTTTGTAACTTTGAACTTTAAAAATTAAAGCATGAAAAAATTATCCGCATTCTTTGCTATTTTATTCATTGGCCTTTCATTACAGGCTCAGCCACCGAATATTGAGGCTAAATCAGGGATGAATTTCGGTGTAAAAACTTCTGAAAAAAATGCTGTTGCATCTACGGACCTAAATGATAAGATATCCGAAAAGGAAACTGCCATTAAAGTAAAAGGTAAAGTTGTAGAAGTTTGCAAAGCCGAAGGGTGCTGGCTTAAAATGGAAACAGCCAATGGCAGCATGATGATACGAATGAAAGATCATAAGTTTATGGTACCTGTTTCTTTAAGTGGCAAAACAATTGTAGCCCAAGGCATGGCCACAGTTAAAGAAACCTCCGTAGATATGCTTAAGCATTATGCCGAAGATGCAGGTAAATCTTCTGAGGAGATTGCAAAGATTACAGAGCCAAAAAAAGAGATCGTAATGCAGGCAACTGGCATTCTGGTTTTATAAAATATTAAAACTATTATAAAATATAATTTTAAACCTCATCACACGATGGGGTTTTTTTAATAAAGATTATGGGCATTGAAAAAAAAGTTAAGGTCTCTTTTACTGCTGTGCTGTTGCTGGCGGTAAGGTTTTTATTTTTTTATTGGGTTACCTGGATTTCTTTCTTCGAAATAGCCAGGCTTGTTTTTCTACTGGCAAATTTTTCAGAATGGAAGTTGGCAGGAATTAGCGAAGGGTTTAAGTCCATTGTGCATGGCATTCGAATGGACATGTCCATGGCTGCCTACCTTGTTATCCCGGTAGTCTTATTTACTATTATCTCTTATTTAATCCCTTTTTTCAGGAAGGCCATCATTTATAAAGTTTACACAGCCCTGGTATTGATCCTGATTGTCCTGTTACTTGTTGCAGATATTGGATTATATAGAGCCTGGGGTTCCAGGATAGATGCAAGTCCATTAAAATATTTTTCTAATCCCAGGGAAATGTGGGCATCGGTATCTAACCTGCCAGTGTTTTGGATCCTGCTTGGTTATATCATAGTGGTATGGGCTGCTATTAAGATTTTTAATAAATTTATTCATTGGGGAGTAAGTGGGTTACAACAGGGTAGTTTTAAATTGCTGCAAATTGCCTGTTTATTAATTATGGGTGGATTATTCATTATTCCCTTGCGGGGTGGATTTCAACTGGCACCAATTAATCAAAGCACTGTATATTTTTCTCAATCTAATTTTGCAAATCTTGCTGCGTTAAATGCGCCCTGGAATTTTATGTATTCCGTCAATCATAATGTTGAGTCAGGGAAAAATCCTTTTATTTTTTTGGATAATCCCTCAAGTAAAAAAATTACGGATAGCCTTTTTGTATCAAGAGGAAATGATCAATATGTTTTATCAGATACCGGGAAAACGAAACCAAATGTAATGCTGATCATATGGGAAAGTTTTTCGGCCAAGGTTATTGATTCCTTTTATGAAGGAAAAGAAATAACACCTGGTTTCAACAGGTTAAAAAATGAAGGAATTTATTTTTCAAATATTTATGCTAGTGGTGATAGAACGGATAAAGGGATTGTGGCAGTTTTAAGTGGATATCCTTCCCAACCTACAACCTCCATTGTAAAAGTTCCTTCAAAAGCTGCAAAACTTCCTTCGCTTGGAAAATTATTAAAAGAAGATGGCTATCAAACTGCATTTTATTATGGGGGCGAACTGGAATTTGCAAATATTAAAGCATACCTGCTGCAGGCAGGTTACCAGCATTTTATTACCATTGATGATTTTGATAAAAAGGATAAGAACAGCAAGTGGGGTGCACATGACGGCGTTGTGGAGACCCGGCTTCAAAGTGATATAGGAAATATGAAGCAACCATTCTTTGTTAACTGGCTTACCCTTAGCAGCCATGAGCCATTTGAAACGCCTGTGGCACCATACTTCGAGGGAAAAGACGACAAGTCGCTTTTCCTAAACTCATTGCATTACACTGATTCCTGTGTTTCAGCATTTATTACCTATGCAAAGTCTCAGCCCTGGTGGCATAACACAATCGTCATGATAGTCGCTGATCATGGTCATCGGCTTCCCCACAGCGATAGAAAAGAGAATGATTTTAAGATCCCTATTTTAATGACGGGAGGTGCAATATCTAAAAATGAAAACATAAGCAATGTTGGTGGGCAAACTGATCTCCCGGCTACGCTTTTGGGGCAAGTAAAAAAACATACTCCAAATCCATTTCCATGGAGTAAAGATCTTTTAGACAGCAGCACTTTACACTGGGCTTATTTTAGTTTTAATAATGGCTTTGGCTTTGTGAGTGATTTATCCATGTTTATTCATGATAATGTTGGCAACCGTATGATTGAAAGCAGGGGGAAGTTGGATTCCTTGCAGGTTATGAGGGGTAAGGCTTTTTTGCAGAGCAGTTTCCAGGATTACCTGGATAAATAACGCCTTCATTGAGAAAAGTTATAGCGACCTTATAGGGACTTTTATTGGGCAAACTCCACCGCTACTCCTGGGTTCCTCTCTATCTGCCTTATTGCCAGCA
>JBDSYV010000245.1:0-10263 GCA_040110925.1 Ferruginibacter sp.
TTTTGCCCCAGCTAATGTTTCCGCTTTCTAACTTAAAGCGTTTGAATTTTCCCCGTTCAATATATATATCATAATCTCCTTTTGCATATTGCTTAAAGAGAGGTAAAAAATCAAGCCGCTTCTGCTCCCCATTATTAAATTGAAGCAATAAACTGTTGTTTCCCAAGTAAAAAGCATTCACAATCGTCAGGTTTTTTTCTTCATCAATTAATATTTTCGGCATCCTCAAAAATATAAAAAATTTACCGGTCAAAGCAACCCAGCCTTACTGTCACTATAAATCTCATTCTTAGCTCTATACTTAAATAATCCCAAAAATCCCTATTTTTGATCTCGTTGAAAAAACTATCTGCAATATTATTCCTGGGGCTTTTCCTTATTTCAAGTAATGCTGAATGGGTTGCAATTTTTGTAAACAGGGTGCAAATGCAACAGCGCATTGCTGCCACCATGGCTATGGATGAAGGCAATCTGGAGACGTTTTCATTTACTCCCGCCGAATTTGAAATGCTGCATTTTTCCCCATCAAATAAAGAAATAACTATTGCAGGTAAAAATTATGATATAGCAGAAATTAAAAAATCTGGCAATAAAATTACAGTGCATTGCCTTGCGGATGAAAAGGAAATGCAGATAAAGCTTTTGGCAAAAAAGGACCAGCAACAAAAAAACCAGCAGATTGAAAAATCCTTTTCAAAAATATTTATTGCAAACCCGGTATCTACTTTATTGCATAGCGCTCCTGCCGAAGAAACAACTAAACTATTTTCCTACAATACTTCCTCTACTTGTAATGTTTATCTGGATATAATTGTTCCCCCTCCTTCCGTAGGATAGTAATTTTCTTAAATGACAAATGTGGTAAAAATAATTACCCATAATTACTATTATACCAAAACCTAAAAAGATGAAAAAATATTCAGCAATGCTTGCTGTTTGTATATGCCTTTCGATAAGTGCTTTCAGCCAATTGAAAGGAAGAATTATAGACGTAGTAACGCACAATCCATTAAGTGGAGCTACCATTACTGTAGCAGGAAAAAATATTGCCACAAGTAGCACAGATGGTAGTTTTGAAGCAACATGTAATAACGGGCAATTTGTAATTATTTCTTATGTAGGTTACGAAAGCTGGCAGCAAAATATCAAGGACTGCAATCAACTATTAATTATTAGTCTTGCGCCGCTTGGATCATACCTCAATGAAGTGGAGATTACATCTACATCAAGCCTTAATAAATCACTAATATATCAACCTCAGTCCATCACCAAGTTGTCTGCTGTAGAATTAAAACGCAGCACGGGCCTGTATTTTGATGATGTAATCAATCTTAATGTTCCTGGAGTAACCTTTGAAAGAAGAGCGGTAAGCAGCGGACAGTCTTTCAACATACGGGGATATGGAAATGGTGCAAGAGGCCGCAACGGTGTGAGTAGTAATTTTGATGGGCAGGGATATAAAGTTTATCTCAATGGAATTCCGGTTACAGATGCCGAAGGAATCACGCTTATGGATGATATTGATTTTGGTTCCATAGGAAATGTGGAAGTAGTGAAAGGACCTGCAGGAACACTTTATGGTTTAGCCATTGCAGGTGCTGTGAATCTAAAAACTGTAAAGCCACAAAGAGGTAAAACATCTGTAGGCCAGGAAGCTATGATAGGAAGCTATGGGCTGCAACGATACACTACTACTTTGCAAACTGCCAACGAAAAATCATCGCTTCTCCTCAATTATGGAAAACAAAAAACGGATGGTTTCATTCAGCATAATGCATCACATAAAGATTTTATAAACCTTGTGTCTGAATTTCAGCCTTCTTTAAAACAATCTGTAATAACTTATCTAGGATATAGCAACAGCTATGATCAAAGAAGTGGAGAGCAAAACGTTACACAATACCTCGCAAAACAAGATTCAGGCAACATTGAATATATAAAAAGAAATGCACATAGTCATATAGTTAGTTTCAGGGCAGGCCTGGGGCACGAATATGCTTTGACTCGCTGGCTTACAAATAGCACTTCAATCTTTGGTAGCTCCTTAACTGCTGATGCTGTTTCCGGCGGTGGATGGACAGATAAAGTTTCTCTTAATTATGGAACACGATCTGTTTTTGATATAAAGTTTGCACTCTCAGACAAGATAAATCTTAATGGCATAACCGGTATGGAACTACAGCGCCAAAATGCACAGACAATGGGTTTTAATATGAAGGCAGACCCATTAGCTGCTAACCAGAATATTGCTGCATGGAAATATGGTGAGCCATATCTTGTTATTAATGCAAATACATCTAACACAGTCACTGTATCATCTACATGTTCTTTATTTACAGAATGGACATTATCTCTTCCGCAGGATATTTCTCTTACTGCTGGTGGGGGTGTAAGTGCAATAAAAATTCACCTGGAAGATCGTTTTAATCCGGCTACGGCAACTAAGGCCGCAATTTTTGAGAAAACATACAAGAACATGGTATCTCCTCATTTGGCTGTAAACAAAGTATTTAACAAAATGGCTTCCCTTTATGCATCTTACAGCAGGGGATATAAAGCACCTGTTAGTGGATATTTTTTTACCCCGATACCTGCAGTAACAGGCGGTGGTGCCGCAACAGCTCAAATTGATTCATCATTAAAACCAGAAGTGGGTGATCAGTTTGAAGTAGGCGCCAAAGGCTCAGTATTACATAATAAACTTTATTATGAAGTTGCTGCATTTAGTGCAAAGTTTAAAGATAAGATGACGGCTATAGTCATAAAAAATCCTAACGATCCTAATGGAGTTACTTTATATACCATCATGGCTAATGCAGGCACACAGGATCATAAAGGATTAGAAGTTTTATTGAAGTACACTGCTTATCAATCTGAAAAAGGATTTGTGAAAACAATTCGTCCTTTTGGTAACCTTACTTATTCAGATTTCAAATATGACAATTTCAGAATTGAATCCATAACAAAAAAAGCTGCACCCAACCAGACAAAAGATTCTGCGGTAATTACAGACTATAGCGGACACGTTGTTGCAGGTGTTCCAAAATTCACAGCTAATATTGGTGTAGATATCCAGGTTAAATATGGCCTGTTCGCAAACATTACGTATGCTTACAGGGATGCAATGACTATCACTTCTAACGGCCTGGTGGCTGCTGTTCCTTTTGAAGCACCTGCCTATAGTCTTCTAAATGCAAAGATTGGCTTACAACGATCCCTGGGTAATCATTTTGACCTGGATGTGTTCGCTGGTGTAAACAACATTACTAACACACAATATCCTATTAAGATTTTTGTAAATCAATTGCCTGATGCATTTGTTCCAGGTCCTGCCAAAGCAAATTATTATGGCGGCATAAATCTTAAATATATTTTTTAAGAATAATTGGGAGGCAGATTTATAACCTGCCTCTCCTATTTTTATGTAGATGAATTACTGCTACTGAAAGAAGATATTTTTTTATCAGGGAGTTCACAATAAAATAACGTCCTTTGCAACTCAGTTTCAATTTCTGAAAAAAAATACCACCATACAAAGACCTCTTTCGCTGGTACTGATGCTTGTTTTTGCTATCAGTATAACACCAAGGCAATTCCTGCATGATTTTTTTGCGGGCCATATTGACACAAGCCACCATTGCAATGCTGATGGAAAAACCATGGGCTGCCTTCATACAGCAGGCTATAGCTGTCAGCTGGATTCCCCTGTTGTAAACAATGCATATTACTCCCCGGTACCTGATTATGTTCTGCAAATTTTACCGGTATATAGTCATCAATACGCTTTATTATTTACTTCCTTTCCATCTTCACTGGATAATGTAAAAGAAAGCAGGGGACCACCGCCAGTTGCATAAAATACTTTTTAACTGGTATTTCTTTTTAAACATAGATTCTGAATTTTTCAATGAAAAAAATATTTCTATTAAGTACAATGGTTTGTACTTTAATATCTGGCTTTGGCCAGCAAAAAAACCGCACAATTTTATCCGGAAAAATTACTGATGCAAAAACAGGCCTGGTACTTTCTGGCGCTTCCATTATTTTGGTAGAGGCAAAACAAGCTACGCTTACAGATTCCAATGGCATTTATACTTTTTCAAATATCCCCACCGGGCATACATTATTGGAAATATCTTTTACAGGCTATAGGTCTATTGTAGAGCATCTTGATATTATTGGAACAACGGAAAAAAATTATGCCCTTAGTTCTGCCATCATTGAAAATGAATCCGTAACAGTTACTGCTGTGGGTTCCGCAATTTCCATTCGAAAGGCGCCAATTGCTATCACGAGAGTAAACAAGGAACAACTATTATCATCAGCATCTACTAATATTATTGATGCGCTCAGCAAACAACCCGGTGTGAGCCAGGTAACAACTGGCCCGGCTATTTCAAAGCCTGTAATCAGGGGTCTTGGTTACAACCGATTAGTGGTAATTAATGATGGCCTTCGCCAGGAAGGACAACAATGGGGCGATGAACATGGAATTGAAATTGATGAAAATAGTGTGAACAGGATTGAAATTGTAAAAGGACCGGCATCATTAATTTATGGCAGCGATGCCATGGCGGGGGTTGTAAATATTATCACAACTGTAACCCCGGTTGAGAATACAATAAAAGGGAATATCCTGGCCAGTTATGGCAGTAATAATCAACAGCGTTCCCTGTTTGCAAATCTTGGCGGCAACCATATTGGTTTCAATTGGAATGCATGGGGCGATTATAAGGCAGCGGCTGATTATAAAAATAAATATGATGGCAAGGTTTGGAATTCAAAATTCAATGAAAAGAATTTTGGCGGCTATGTGGGATACAACGGCGCATGGGGTTTCAGCCATATTATTGTCAGTAGCTTTAATCAAAAGCTGGGTGTAATAGAAGGCGAAAGAGATAATGATGGAAATTTTATAAAACAATTACCTGGGGGATTGCAGGCAGTTCCATCACAAAATGATTTCAATAGCATTGATCCATCTGTACCTTATCAATCTATTCGGCACACAAAAATAATTGCTGATAATAGTTTTAAAGCAGGTAGCGGCCGGTTGTCTTTAAACGTTGGGTTACAAAAAAATCAACGCCAGGAATTTGGTAACCCGGATAATATTTCAGAACCAGGGTTGTTTTTTGAATTGAATACTTTCAACTACAGTACGGCCTATCATTTTCATGACCACAACGGATGGAACAATTCCATCGGCTTAAATGGAATGATACAGGCCAATAAAAATAAAGGAGAAGCAGCCCTGATACCTGAATACAATCTTTTTGATTTGGGGGGATTTATCTATTTACAAAAAACCAATGGGAAAGCAACTTATAGTGCTGGCATAAGGTATGATACCCGTTCTTTAAACTCGAAGCAATTTTCTGAAGCAGGAAGCATTAGGTTTGAATCCTTTAAAAGAAATTTTTCAAATCTATCCGGAAGCGCCGGAATGAGTTATGCCTTATCAGATAAAATTTTATATAAAATAAATGTTGCCCGGGGATTCAGATCGCCTAGCATTCCTGAACTCGCCAGCAACGGCCAGCACGAAGGCACCAACCGCTATGAAATTGGCGCCGTAAATTTAAGATCTGAAACATCATGGCAGGGAGACTTTGGCCTTGAAGTAAACGCTGAGCATGTATTCTTTACAGCAAGTACATTTTACAATGCCATCAATAATTTTATTTTCTATAGTAAACTTGCTTCCGTTAATGGCGGCGATTCTCTGGTGAATGGAACGCCAGCATTTAAATTTGGCCAACAGGATGCCCGGCTTGCAGGTGTGGAAGCAATGATTGATCTACACCCTCATCCGTTGGATTGGTTGCATTGGCAAAATACTTTTTCTTATGTAAGGGGAGTTTTCAAAAAAGATATTGAATCTACAAACAACCTTCCTTTTATCCCTTCTGCAAGATTTATCAGCCAGTTAAGGGCAGATATTTTTGAAGGTTCAAAGTCAAAAGGAAAATTATCCGTATTTGCTGAATTGGATCATACTTTTAATCAACAAAAACCTTTTACAGCATTTGATACGGAAACTGCAACAGACCGTTATAGCTTGTTTAATGCAGGTATTACAGCAGATATTAAAAACAAAAACAAAACTTTGTTCAGTATTTACGTGTTGGCAAATAACCTGGGTGATAAAGCCTATCAAAACCATCTGAGCAGGTTAAAATATACTGCTGAAAATTTAGCCACAGGCAGAACAGGTGTATTCAATATGGGCAGGAACTTTTTGCTGAAAATAAATATGCCTTTAAGTTTTGAAAATAAAAAAAAGGGAAAATAATTCTTATGCAATATTTGGTTTACGGATTTCATATGCTGAAACAAGTGCAGTATTTACTTTATTTGTTTTTCACCATATGGCCTGTGTACTTTCTTAATTGCTTCCTCAATATTGACCACCTTCAATTCACCTAATTTTGCCTTATGACAAAAAATGAAATTAAATTCCTCGAAGGACCGCAAAGCCGTTGGAAAGAATTTCTATTCTCATTCAGTGTATTAAGAGAATTTATAAAGGGATTTCGCTGTCTTCATTTTGTGGGGCCATGCGTAACAGTTTTTGGTTCAGCAAGATTTAAAGAAGACCATTCTTATTATAAAGACACACAAAAAATTTCAGGGGAAATTGCTAAGCTTGGTTTCACCATTATGACAGGTGGTGGGCCAGGGCTAATGGAAGCGGCAAACCGCGGCGCAAAAGATGTAGGCGGGAAAAGCGTTGGTTGCAATATTGTTCTTCCGCATGAGCAACATCAGAACCCTTATCTGGATATTTGGGTGAATATTAAATATTTTTTCGTTCGCAAAACATTATTAATAAAATATTCTTACGCCTTTGTTGTCATGCCGGGCGGCTTTGGCACACTGGATGAATATTTTGAAGCACTTACTCTTATTCAGACCAAAATGATAAGTGAATTCCCAATCATCATTTTTGATACAGAATACCATAAGGACATAATTACGCATATAAACCTGATGCTGGAAAAGCAAACAATTTCTGCTGAGGATCTAAAGCTTTGTCTTTTTACAAATTCTGTTGAAGAAGCCATTAAGCACCTGAAGGAACACAGCATTAATAAATTTAAATTGAAGTATGCAACGAAAAAAAGGTCGTGGTGGCTTTTTGAAAAATAATTATGATTACCCCATTCCTAAAACTTCAGCAATTCGCAATCGCCATATCAGTACAGCAACACCCGCAATAGCAATAACAACACCTATCATAGCAAACCTGGTTATTTTCTGCTTTAATACAAAATGAGAGATAAGCAATGCAAATACGGGCACAAGTGCAAAGATGGTTTGTGCTACAGCAACATTGATGGTCTGAATGGCCATGAGCGCAAAAGTTACACCTATTAAAGGCCCAAACACGGTGCCTGCAGCTGCCAGTCCCAGAACATTCAAAGGTTGACGCCTGATGTTTTTTATTTTATCATGGAGTTTTCCAAATACGAGTAGAAACAATAGTACCATAACCATCGCTACAGAAAACCTCATAAATGATGCAGAAATAGCCGACAATGGCACCTGTTTTACCTGCTGAACAATAAATGCTTTTTTGCTAAACGCCAGGCCTGCACCATTACAAATCGCAGAAATAATTCCAAATATAATTCCGGTAAATACAGATCCATGCCCATGGTTCGGAATACTGCTTCGCTCTGTGGGTCCCAGGCTAATGCTCATAACCCCGGTTATAGTAATGCAGATGCCTGCTATACCGATGATATTTATTTTTTCATTGAGTAAAAGATAACCCATCACTAATGCTGCGGCAGGAGAAAGTGTAGTAAGTACAGCCCCAAATCTTGGCCCAAGTATCATATACATTCGCAATCCAAAATAATCCCCAATGCCCAATGCGAGTATTCCTGAAATGGCCAGCCATAGCCAGGCCTGTCCATAAGCAAAGGAAAATATAGAGAAGAAATTTTGATGTTCAATGATAATTGCTGCAATAAAAATTAATAGCGTGCCCAGAACAAGCCTTATGATATTCATGCTGGCAACAGTCATGATCCTCCCAGCCCTGGTAAAAGGGAAAACGCTTATAGTCCAGGATAACATCGCTACAAATGCAAGTATCAATCCGTTCATAGTTTTTTTTTATACCTGGTTAAATTTAATTAAGGGTTAAGAATACTCCCTAATAAAATTTTAATAAACAATTTAATTCTTTTTATTCCGCTATAACTTTTGGAGGCCGCTAAACTATGTGAAAATATAAGTTTAATCTCCGGGAGAATTTTTTGAACCTGGAGAAATTGCTCGTTAAGTTTTTTCTTTTTACCGGTTAATATTTTTTGTAACATTCTTAATAATAATGGTGACAGGATAAAAAACCATCCCAGGATTATCAGTACTGCCCTGAGAAAAATTTGCAACACCTGGTTTGAACTTAAGATGGAGTCGCCCGGGTATAGAATTGAATCCAATAACAACATGGCAAGTATCAGCACTATTAAAATCATTAATGGCTTAAAATAAAATGACTGCTTTCTTTCTTTTTTTGGAGATGCTGTTTCTATATTGTCTTTATTGAGGGCGTACTTCTTCCACGTCAATGCATTTTTGGCAATATTAAATGCAGTAACGCCCACTGCAATTCCCATAATGCCATGGATAATGATATAACCCCACGCAATCCAGTTAACGTATCCTGTTGATGTTTGCTGCTTAAAAGTTTTTTGTAAAAATTCATCAACAGCCTGCCAGAAATTATTACCATATACAATGAGCAAGATAAGTAAACGTTGTACTGCCGATTCCACCAGGCTTAGCAGGCCCAGCATTATTGCTTTTGTTTTAAAATATTTTTTACTGCTGAATAAAATTTGCCCCAGCATGCCCTGGAAGAAAACAGCAACATAAGCTGTCGGGGGACTATGCGGGCTTAGCATCAACTTGAAAATAATCACTATGAAACAAGCTTTACTGATAACAAGTTTACCAGGAATATACCAGGCAATAAGTACAATGCATGTAACCGAAAGCCCACTTACTATCATCCCGGTAAAAGGTACCTGGAATGCATGCATGATACCACCTGCGAATGCCTCGCAAACAACCCATAATGCAATGAGGCGGTAATATAATGCTGTATTGATCTCAGGTTCAGGTTCTTCTACTTTCATTTATTTATTACTTAACTTTAGCAGCACAAAAAAAATAATTTGACAACATTTATTCTCAATGACAAAGAAATAAAAACAAATCTTCCAAAGGGTCTGTTGCTACTTGATTTTATACGCTATCACCAAATGCTCACTGGCACAAAGATAGGGTGCAGAGAAGGTGATTGTGGAGCATGCACCATATTGGTTGGAGAAATAAAAAATGATAGGTTGTTTTATGACAGTGCCACAAGTTGCCTTATGCCTATAGGAAATGCTGAAGGAAAACATATCGTAACAATTGAAGGTATAAATACAAATGAACTCAACAGCGTTCAGCAGGCATTTGCAGAAGAAGGCGCAACACAATGTGGGTTCTGCACACCAGGTTTTATTGTCTCCCTTACCGGGCATTGTATAAATGAAACGTCGCATGATTATCAAGCGGCAATTGATGCCATGAATGGAAATATCTGCCGCTGCACTGGCTATAAATCTATTGAAAGAGCAGCAAAAAAAGTCAGCGATAAAATTCAGCAAAACGAACAACCTGCATTACAATACGCCATAAACAATAATTTCATACCAGCATATTTTTCCGGAATCCAGGAAAGACTCAATTCAATATCTGCAGCACCAACAAATGGATTAACGCATAAAAAAAGAATACTTGGTGGCGGTACTGATTTATATGTTCAACAACATGAGGCGATGGTAAACGAGGATATTGATTTTTTTTTCAATAAAGAAAACCTGAAAGGCATCAGCATAAAAGGCAATACCTGTTATATGGGTGCAGCTGTTACCGTTACAGATATTGAAGCATCAGCAATTTTTAATAAACATTTCCCTGCATTACAGCGGTATATAAAATTAGTTTCATCTACACAGATTAGAAACATGGCGACCATTGCAGGCAATTTTGTTAATGCATCGCCCATTGGTGATTTCAGTATTTTCTTTCTTGCCTTGAATGCACAATTGCACCTAAGCAATGGCCAGACTAAAAGGCAAATTCCTTTGCGAAATTTTTATAAAGGCTATAAACAGTTAGACAAATCACTGGATGAATACATTGAGGGTTTTGAATTTGAATTGCCTTCGGGAACTGATTATTTTAATTTTGAAA
>JBDSYV010000246.1:0-3584 GCA_040110925.1 Ferruginibacter sp.
TACGATTAAATTTTACTGGGAATTATTTTTTCAATTACCCGGCAAAAGGTGGTTTGAATATACGTTTATTTGCCGGCAAATTTATTTACACTTCGGATAAAACATTTACCACTCAATTTGAAACAGACCGTTATCACCTTAACATGTCTGGTGCAAAGGGTTACGAAGATTATACCTATAGCAATTACTTTATTGGGCGAAATGAATTTGAAAAATTTTCATCACAGCAGATCATGATAAGGGATGGAGGATTTAAAGTAAGGACTGATTTGCTGAGTAATAAAATTGGTAAGACAGATGACTGGCTGGCAGCGGTAAATTTCACTACAACTATTCCATCTTCAGTAAATCCTTTTGAGCTAATGCCATTCAAACTTCCCATCAAAGCATTTTTAGACCTGGGCAGCAATGCAGAGGGTTGGAAAAAAGATGCGCCATCAGGCAGATTTCTTTATGATGCAGGCCTCCAGCTTTCGCTATTTAATAATGTTCTCAATATTTATTTTCCACTTTTGTACAGTAAGGTTTATAAAGATTATTTCAAAAGTACCATTACAGAAAAACGTTTTTTAAAAAATATTTCATTTAGCATAGATGTGCAAAATCTTAGCCTGAAAAAATTACTTCCTCAATTTCAATTCTAATGCCGGGCATAAAATATGTTTCATACCATGATCTTGATAAGCAGAAATGGGATGATTGCATAGCAAGTTCTGTGAATGGCTTGATATATGCCAAGTCGTTTTTCCTGGATGCTGTGGCTGCACAATGGGATGCTGTAATTTTAAATGATTATGAGGCGGTGATGCCCGTTTGCTGCAAGCAGAAATGGGGCATAAAATATTTGTACCAGCCAGCATTTATTCAGCAAGGCGGCATTTACTTTAAAATGAATTTAGCGCAGGATATTCCTTTTCTTTTTTTTATAACTTTACATAAGCATTTTGCCTTTGCTGAAATTAATTTGAATTATGCAAATCCTGCTGTGACTTTGCCTGGCTTTACTTTTAGAGGCAGAAATAATTATATTATTGATTTAAAACGGTCCTATGACATTATATCTTCTGCCTACAGCAAAAATGCCGCACAGGAATTAAGACGATTAAAAAAATTCAATCTTAAATATATTGACTCAGCTGACACAGATGAAGCCATAGAAATGTACAGGCAATTGTATGGGCAGGAGATGTCTTATTCTAAATCGGATTACGAACATTTTAAAACGGTGTGCAAGAACGTGGCAATTGAGAATAAAGTATTTGTCAGGCAGGTTAGAGATGAAGAAAATGAATTATTAGCACTTGTACTATTATTAAAAGATGAGCACAGGATGTACAATATTATTTCTTGTATTTTGCCCGAGGGGAAAAAATACTCCGCCAATTATTTTTTATACGATGAGCTGGTAAAAGAATTTTCAGGGCAGTCTTTGCTATTAGATTTTGAAGGTTCGGATGTGGAAGGCATAAAATATTTCTATGAAAAATTTACGCAGGTAAACCAATCTTATCTTTTCATGAAATACAACCGGCTACCATGGCCTATTAAGCTGTTTAAAAAATAAGATTAATTTTTATTTTCTGTTGATAACAAATATTCTGCAAGAACCAAATCAATAGGACGGGTTATTTTAATATTATTTTCATCCCCTTCCACAAGCTGCAATTTTAAACCGAATGCTTCAGCAACCGAAGCTTCATCTGTAAATTTTTCCTTGTAGTCAATATTATATGCCGGTATGATTATTTTACTGTGAAAAACCTGAGGCGTTTGAACCAGCTTTATACGGCTTCTTTCCAATGCATCATTGCCTTCTTCTGTTACAATCCGAACACTGTCTTTGCAATCCACTACCGGTATTGCAGAGCCCATTTCTATTGCGGCTTCATAGCAGCGTTTTATAAGGTCAATACTCACAAGGCATCTAACAGCATCATGCACAAATACAATACTTTCTTCTGTTACCAGTTTCAGCCCATTTTGTACAGAAAGAAATCTTGTACTGCCTCCTGTACAAATCTCAATCCTGCTATAATCAAAAAATGCATCGATTACTTCCTGCCCTGCGGCCATATATTCTTCAGGCAATACCAATATCAGCTTACAATCTTCATATGCATCCAAAAAACGTCTTATGGAATAATACAAAACCGGTTTACCCTGCAGCAGCATAAATTGCTTAGGCAGGTTACTGTTCATTCTTGTGCCATTGCCCCCGGCCACAATAACTGCAAATTTTTTCATGACAATTTTTATAATGCTAAATCGTTTTTATAAATGCCAATGCTCATGCTGCCATCACTATGCCTCATTGCACGGTACATTCCGGCGCTGTTAAACATCATTGCTGTATTAGCTTTTGCATCTACACCAATCATTCCTCCCTCGCCATCTATCCGCAAAAGTTTTACATTGACAACTTCATTCATGGCTTCCTGCAGGCTCATGCCTTTATATTCCATCAGGCAACTCACATCATAGGCAGCAACTGCCTTTATGAATGGTTCACCATGGCCGGTGCAGCTGATGGCACAAGTATCATTGTTGGCATAAGTGCCAGCACCGATGATAGGGCTATCACCAATGCGGCCGTATTTTTTATTGGTCATGCCGCCGGTGCTTGTTGCTGCGGCAATGTTTCCATCCATATCACATGCTACTGCTCCTACGGTTCCAAACTTTTTTTCTTTCATCAATTCTTCCAGCCCAAGATGTGTATGGTCAAGAGAATAGTTATCACTGTCCCGCATTTCTTTCCATTGATCGTACCTGAATTGCGAAAAGAAGTATTCATCCGGTTCTAGTTTTAAGCCCTGTTTTATGGCAAAATCATTGGCGCCTTTACCGCTAAGGAAAACATGATTGCTGTTATGCATTACCTCTGCTGCAAGTTCTATAGGGTTACGGATATTACGCACACCGGCCACAGAACCCGCTTCTTTATTAAGCCCTTCCATTATGGCTGCATCCATTTCCTGAACCCCTTTTTTGGTAAATACTGAACCACGGCCTGCATTAAATAACAAATTATCTTCCAGCACAACAATGGCTGCTTTTATTGCATTAGTTGATGAGCCACCTTGCTCAAGCACTGCATACCCCGCATTCACAGCTTCTTTCAGGCCGTGTGCATAAGCTTTTTCCAGGCCCGCCGTCATATCTTCTTTCACAATCGTTCCGGCACCGCCGTGTATTACTATAGAGAATGGTTGCATATTTTAGAATTAATTTCAGCGCCAAAATTATTTAATATATCGGCAGAAAGTTTCCAAACTTTTTTAAGTATGGTTGAATATGTACTAAGAGAAGGGGAGGAATGTTATTAAAGTTGACAGTTGACAGATGAAGTTGAAAGGTGATAGTTGACAGATGACAGTTGACAGATAATTGTGAAATAGTGAGTTTAGAACAAATTCTGTAGGACTAATGACCCATTGACCATTTCCATTCACGATTCACCATTAACCATTCACCCTTCACACCTCCTGCATTACCATTTTATTTACTGAAGCAGTTAAAAAATTAGGAAGTATGTGAGCATAGGTGTGCATGATTTTGTCCGGGTCATTAAGGTGTTCAATCAT
>JBDSYV010000247.1:0-4160 GCA_040110925.1 Ferruginibacter sp.
GCTACTATACATCCTGTATCTATTTTCAGTGTTTCACCCTGTGCCAGTTGCTTTTCCATAACATATCCTCCCGCATGCACAAAAGCCATCCCATCTCCTTCCAGCCTTTCCATAATAAATCCTTCGCCACCAAAAATTCCAGTCCCCAGCCTGCGCTGAAATTCTATACCTACGCTAACGCCTTTTGCTGCACATAAAAAAGCATCTTTCTGTGCAATGATTTTTCCACCAAGTTGCTGCAGGTCAAGGGCTATAATTTTCCCTGTGTACGGCGCTGCAAAGCTCACCCGCATTTTGCCCTGTCCCATATTTGTAAATGCTGTCATGAATAAGCTTTCTCCCACAAGCAGGCGTTTACCTGCACTCATTAGTTTTCCAAATATGCCTGAACCTTGTTGCTGGCTGCCGTCGCCAAAAATGGTATTCATCTGTATATCATTATCCATCATTAAAAAACTGCCGCTTTCAGCAATAGCCGTCTCTTGCGGATCCAGTTCTATTTCTACAAATTGAAGCTCTTCGCCAAAAATCTTATAATCTATTTCGTGGTTTGTTCGCATAAAATAATTTTTGCCAAAATTATAGTGCAATTCTTTTATTATTAATAGGTTATTTTACCACTGGTGATGTTAAGTCAGGCTTTTAGCTTTTATTTGGCATTCAAAAATTATGTAAGTTTTTTGAAATAAACTTTCAAAAGCTAGTATGGTAGCCAGGTATAATTATTTCTCTTCAATATTGAAAAGGGTTGGTTATACCGGGGGAATAATAAAAATTAAATAAACACATGAAAAAATGTATGCTATCTGCCATTATTATCTGTATAGGTAATTTGGTTTATTGCCAGGCAAAGCTGGTTGAAAAAGTAGAGCGGAGGAATAATGAACTGGTAATACCTTACAGCAAATATGTATTGCCCAACGGGCTTACTATATTGGTGCATGAAGATCACAGTGATCCTATTGTGCATGTGGACGTAACCTATCATGTAGGAAGCGCAAGAGAAGAAATAGGCAAGAGTGGATTTGCACATTTTTTTGAGCACATGATGTTTGAAGGCAGCGACCATGTGGCCAAAGGAGAGCATTTTAAAGTGATAACCGATGCAGGTGGCACACTAAATGGCAGCACAAACCTGGACCGTACTAATTATTTTGAAACAGTTCCCAGCAATCAACTGGAAAAAATGATATGGTTGGAAGCCGACAGGATGGGCTATTTGCTGGATGCCGTAACGCAGGAAAAATTTGAAAACCAGCGCAGCACCGTTAAGAATGAGCGGGGCCAGAATTATGATAACCGTCCTTATGGATTAACCAATGAATTCAGTTCTAAAAACCTATATCCTTATGGCCATCCCTATAGCTGGCTCACAATCG
This sequence comes from Ferruginibacter sp., assembly GCA_040110925.1. Taxonomy (GTDB): domain Bacteria; phylum Bacteroidota; class Bacteroidia; order Chitinophagales; family Chitinophagaceae; genus Ferruginibacter. Next base: position 1,380 of record JBDSYV010000247.1, read on the forward strand.
GGTATGTAGAAGACCTGAACAGGGTTACAGTAGATGACCTGAAAAACTTTTTTCTTCGCTGGTATGGACCCAACAATGCGACAATAACAATTGGCGGAGATGTAAAAACTGCTGATGTACTTAAACTGGTAGAAAAATATTTCAGAGCAATCCCTAAAGGCCCCGCTGTGCAGAAAACGATTTTACCAAAAGTGGTTTTACCCAAAGACCGCTATGTTTCTTACACAGATAATTATGCAAGGCTTCCCATGCTTTCAAAAGCATTTCCAACCGTACCCAATTATCATAAAGATATGGCAGCACTCGCTTGCCTTGCTCAGGTATTGGGGCAGGGTAAAAATTCTATATTTTACCAGGAAATGGTGAAACCTAAAAAGGCTTTGCAGGCGTCTGCCTTCAGCCAGCTAGCTGAATTGGCGGGAGTTTTCGCAATGCAGGTTACGCCTTATCCGGGCAATAGCCTGGCTTCTATGGACTCCTTAGTATATGCAGCTTTCGAGGCTTTTGAAAAACGCGGTGTTACCGATGATGACATTTCCAAATTTAAAGGCGGAATAGAAGCTCAATATATTAATGGCCTGCAGGCCGTATCAGGTAAAGTATCTCAGCTAGCTGCTTTCCAGACTTTAGCTGGCAATCCAAATATGATAGGTAAATTATTAAGCATGTATCGCTCTTTAACCAAGGCCGATGTAATGCGGGTGTATAATGAATACATAAAAGGAAAGCATAGTGTAACAGTAAGTGTGCTCACTAAAGACCCGGCAGTGGCAAAGGCTGCTCCAGATAACTATACTGTTGATACTTCACATTATGTAAGACCGCATTATGGTTATGATGGCCTTCATTATGTAAAAGGAAAAGATAATCTGGACCGTGCTAAGATACCAGGTAATGGACCTAACCCCCTGATACATGTTCCGGCTTTCTGGACAAAGAATTTACCTAATGGCATTAAAATGATAGGTGCCAGAAATTCAGAAATACCTACGGTAACCATGACAGTCAGTATTCCCGGCGGACACCTTGCACAAGCAAATGATCCATCCAAAATTGGCCTTGCCTCAATGGTAGCCAGGATGCTGAATGAAGACACAAAAAAATATTCTGCAGAAGATATGGCACTGGAACTTCAAAAACTGGGGAGCAGTATAAATGTATCGAGCGATATTGATGACATTAGCTTCAGCGTTCAATCCTTAAAAAAGAATATAGATAAAACACTAAACCTGCTACAGGAAAGAATGTTTGCTCCCAATTTTACCGAAGAAGCTTTTGATCGTATTCAAAAGCAGGCGCTTGAAGGTTTTAAACAGGCAAAATCTCAACCGGCAACCATTGCTTCCAGGGTTTACAATACTTTAAATTATGGCAGCAATAATATTTTAGGCATGAGCGAAAATGGTACAGAACAATCTATTAAAAATTTAACCATAAAAGATGTACAGGAGTATTATGATAATTATTTTACATCAGCGGGTACTAAGGTTGTGCTGGTAGGAGATATAACAGAAAATGAAATTTTACCAAAACTTGGGTTCTTAAATAAATTACCAAACAAGCAAATTACACTACCACAACCAGGAGAAGCTCCTATAATCAGCCAAACACAGCTATACCTGGTAGATGTACCCAAAGCTGCCCAAACAGAATTCAGGATAGGATATCCCACCGGGCTAAAATATGATGCAACTGGCGAATATTATAAAGCCGGGCTTATGAACTATACATTGGGCAGTGGTTTTAACAGCCGGCTCAATATGAACCTGCGGGAAGAAAGGGGATGGACCTATGGAGCCCGGTCTTCATTTAGTGGCGATAAATATGGCGGCATGTTTACTTTCAGCTCTGGCATCAGGGCCGATGCAACAGACAGTGCCCTGGTAGATGTGATGAAAGACATACAACATTATGTAGACCATGGCATTGAAGATAAAGAACTTGTTTTTACCAAAAATGCTATCGGGCAAAGGGATGCATTGCAATATGAAACCGGCCCGCAAAAAGCAGGATTTATCAGGAGAATATTGGATTATAACCTGCCAGGAAATTTTGTAGAAATTCAAAATAAACAGTTGTCTGCTATCAGCAAAGATGAAATAGATGCCCTGGCAAAAAAATGGCTGCCAATAGGTAAGATGAATATTTTGCTCGTGGGAGACAAAGCCAAAATACTACCTGGCCTGCAAAAACTGGGATACGAAATTACCGAACTGGATGTAGATGGAAAAGTGATAGCTACCCATTTACATTAATAGTTGATTAAACATTTAAAAAAATCCCGGTTATAAAGCACCGGGATTTTTTATACAATAACCTAAGTTAAAAGGACTTTGATTTATAAGGATTTTATCCATGTTACCAATTCGTCTCTTCCTTTGCCAAGCTTCGTTTGCAACCTGCCCAGTAATTCTTCATCTTTTCCATCTTCGTATTTCAAATCATCATCAGTAAGATCTCCATGGGCTTGTTTTATTTTTCCTTTTATTTCATGCCATTTGCCTTTTATTTCCAGTTCGTCCATGATTGATATTTTTTAGGTGAATAATGATAGATGAGATACTATTATTATGCCAGACGAAAAATGCGGAGGTTACATTTCGGTTGGAGATGACAGCAACCGATAAGGAAGATGAAGCAAAATAAAAAATGCCGCCTGTTAAGCGGCATTTTATCAACCTTAAACCTTTCTAAAATTCTTTAAATTATTCTTCGGGGGTTTTTCACAAATAGTATTTACCATTTAGAATTTTAATATGTTACTTCCTCTTTTAATTTACC